>WREZ01000077.1 GCA_009779045.1 Candidatus Bathycorpusculum sp.
AAATTTTTAAATCGGCCTGAAAAATAAGTGTAATAAAGACCCATTTTCACTGAGAGCTAAACACATACTTGTATACAGTTGTTAACACTATAGAATTCTTAGAGTCTTTAAAGTGTTAATAGGGTTACTATGTGACAAAATTTTTTAGTTTAGGCACTTTGTTTAGCAAAAGAATTATGCATAGAGAAACAATTAGTGTGATTATCATTAACAGAGGGATCTCAAGTATAGGGTTAAGTGTTGCACGATTAAGCGTAAATCCAAGTAAACCCGACTGAATAGATTCAATAACTATTACGTGAACAAAATAGATGCCTAAAGTGTTTTTACTTACCAATTTAAGGAACTTGTTAATTATGGACGGCTTGACTTCCTGTGTGGGTGAGGGAGCAGACGGTTTAATTGTGAGCAGTAATAGAAACGCCATAACAGATGCACAAATTACAGTGGGACTAAGATATTCTTGGAAGAAATACATACCTCCAACATCATTAGAAGCGGCCAACACATAAGTACCCAAAGCAGTCAAAGTAGTTCCTAGAAACATAAAGAACAAAGCAGTTCTACGACGAATCTGTACTGAACTAAGATATATACCTAAAACAAAGTAACCCACATACCCCGTTATAACGAAAATATTTTTATTAGGTAAAAAGGGAGATAGTAGACTTAAAAAGGGCAGAATGGACACGCTAATAAACCATAGTGCCAAAAAATACTTGATAAGCGTCTGACTTGCATGAGCTATAATTACACGCAAAAGAGGAGTTAACAAATAGAGCCCAAGAAGCATGTAAATATACCAAAACTGAGTGTAAGCACCGTTTAATACACCCTGCAATATAGTGCTCATAGAGAATGGAAATTTTATAACAAAAAAATCCCAAATAAAATAAATAATAGTCCAAAATAGAAGAGGCAAACATATCCGAGTGAAACGCTTTTTAAAAAATACACGCAGGCTCTCATTTTTCTCAGGTTGCAACAGAAGCAGACCAGTTAACATCAAAAATAACGGCACACCAAATGTTGCAAAACATTGATAAATAAGCAAAATAACCCAACTTACCATTCCAGAAGCATTAAGCTGACCTAACTCTTGGCTAGTTATTGGCCAACGACCCACAGCATGAAGTAGAACAACAGACATTATAGCTACTGTACGAATCAAATCAACATGAACATCACACAGCTTAAACTGAAAGCGTTGCATCTACACTTAACCTAACTCAGTATAAAAACACTCATAACGTTATATACATTTGCAAAACGTGTTCCATCTAGTAATTGCTTTACATTTTTTGTTTTAGGTTTATCCATTTACACAATGTATTCAAACAGCATCATTATTGGAGAGCATATTTTGCAGGTATACACATTCTTCAACACATTTATCATTCTATCACGTGTTATCGTCTACAAGTTTATCATGTGTTGAAGTTCATAACGTCGTATACTGTAGTTTGTAGCAGTAGTTGGTTATATCTCGGCTTTTTGTAGGAAGTCTTTTGTATAGTTGAGTGTTAGTTTGTGGAAGATTATTGTAATTATTGTTGCTATTATACCGCTTATGGCTGTGGCGATAAAGGGGTTTAGGCTTGGGATGTTGAAGGTAAACATGTCTATGGTGGAGAGGGCTGTGGGTATTAGAGGGGTTAATATGATGAGTCCTATGATGGCGCATATAGCCATGCAGATTAGCATCCAGGATTGACGGATCATGCGTGGTCGTGGGACTTCTGTAAAGTCGGCGCCTATAAAGCCAAAGTATAGTGAAATGGCGCCTAAAGTAAAAGTTAAGAATGAGGCTTCTAAGAGGCATATAATTATAATTGTGGTAGATACGTTGTATAGTATTGTACCAATTATTCCAGTGATAATTAGCATTATTAGGCCGAAAAATACTGTGAATACATATTTGCTTTTGATGAGTCCTTTTGCGTTGATAGGTGAGGCGTAAATGTGCCATATTGCGGGGCCTTCTTGACCGATGATCATAACGCCTATGAGTATGACCATAAAAGATGCGGGAAATAGGAAGGCCATGCCTGCATTAATTAATGATGTTGCAAATAGTGCGTCTTCTGTTGATGTTGCACCAAATGATTGTAGTAGTGGAATTATCATAAATAGTATAGGGGTTATGAATACGGAGATGAGTTCTTTGCGTCTTGTGAAGGCTTTAAAGTCTTTGTTGATTATGGCGGCTTCTGTGGTTGTAAAACCGAGTTTGCCTAATAGACCGGTTTTTGGGGTGTAGTTGCCTGTTTTTTGAATTTTTATAGCTGGTGGTTCATAGAGGCCGAAGCGTTTGTTTAACAGAAATGCTAAAGTGTACATGCTGCCTATGAAAGCTAAGGATAAAATTAGATATACTATGCCTAAAATGGTGCTGCCGCCTGTTAGGAAAAAGTTTGATAACATAAGGCCTAGCCATACAAAGGGGATGTAGAATATAGAGTTTTGAATAGTATATACTGTTGAGATAAAGTTGATGCTGCCATAGATAAATGTCATGTATATTGTAAAGAATATTAGTAAAAAGGCAAGTGAGCCTATAAAGCGTATCCATATAGCACCTCGTCCACTTGACTTGTAAATGGCGCCTGTGAAGCGTACTTGAAGTACACGTAAAATTTCCATAAGAGTACTAGATAAGAATGCAGCGGCAAACATGGCTATGGATGTTACAATTGCTAAAAGGATTAGTCCGCTAAAAATTGAGAATGTTAAAATGGCTGAGGTTAAAATTAATACTACCGCTAAGGGAAGACCAAGTAAACTAGCGAGTATAGAGGCTAAAGTATGTTCTTGCCAGGTGATAGGTAACCAGTAAGGTGTTTCAGCCTGCAGTTTAACGCCGCTGCGTTGAAGTTGAAAAAGCAATGTTAAAACAGCACTGGCAATTAAAACAAATGTGGGAAGAGAAACAAATATGCCTGCGGCAACGCTCTGAATTTCTCCTACTGTATTAAATAAAAGGTTAGCTATAAACCATGCAAAAATGCCCCCTACAAGACCTAAACCTATAGGTAGCCCATATGATAAAAAATCAAAAACACGGTTGTCTTTAAATTTTATAGTATTAGTACCCCTCATCAGGCGTCCAGATTTGCGGTTAATTTGCATTAGGTAGTAAACGTTTTTCCAATTCATTTAACAAGGGCCTCAACAACAGCTTTCAAGTCCTCAGTCCCCGTAAGTTTTAAGAAAATATCCTCAAGACCTGACTCAGGCAAACTTGCCCTCTGTCGTAACTCATCCATGTTACCAAGAGCTAAAAGATTGCCCTTATACATAATAGCAATTTGATCACTTAACGCCTGAGCAATCTCTAAAACATGCGTAGTTATAATAGTAGTAACACCTTGAGCCTTCAAACCAGCCAAAATATCTTTAACAATCCGTGCACTTCTAGGATCAAGCGCATTAAGAGGCTCATCTAAAATTAACAATTTGGGCTTATGAATAAAAGCAGAAATCAAAGCAATCTTTTTTTTCATACCATCAGAATAACTACTTATCATATCCCCTTCCCGGCCCTCAAGCTGCAAAGCCTTCAAATACTCAGATATCCTCTGCTGCTTCTCCTCAGCAGACATACCATAAATATCACCTATAAAATCAAGATACTCAATACCCGTCAAAAACTCATAAAGACTAGGCGACTCAGGAACATAACCCACAAGACCCTTAACAGTTACAGGATGCTGCCCAACATCAAACCCTAAAACACTAACCGACCCAGAAGTAGGCGCAACTAAACCTAACAACATTTTCAAAGTAGTAGACTTGCCAGAACCATTAGGACCCAATAACCCAAAAACTTCACCCTGCCCAATGCTCAAACTAAGATTATTAACCGCAACAATCTCATTACTATAATGCTTAGATACACCTTTCAATTCAACAGCTAACGAACTCACAACAACACCCACAACTTACATAAAAAATAGAACACCTATTTGAACATATGCAACACTAATTTACAGACATACTTGGCACAAAAACTTTTTGATGAAATATTTCTCTGATAAATTTAGCAGTCTACACCATTTGAAAAAGCTGGTTAGTTTTTAGTAATCCTTTTTAGTTTATAGAACATGTTGATGTAGAACTATTGTTGCGAGCCTATGTTGAAAACCATTTAAGTTAGAAATGGATAAGATTAGGCAAGCAAAAAGTGAGCTTTAACCATTTGAAGGAGCAGATTAAGTGAAGTTAATCTATGTTGCAATTGATGGTATGGGAGATAATCCCATTAAAGAGTTAGGTAATAAGACGCCTTTGGAAGTAGCTGAGACTCCAAACATGAATGCTTTAGCCCAAAACGGCGAAACTGGTTTAATGTATACTGTAGGTAAAGGGATAGCTCCTGAGAGTGATGCTGCAGTAATTTCACTTTTAGGTTATGACCCATTTAAATATAGTACGGGCCGTGGAGTTATTGAAGCGGTTGGCGCGGGTCTTGGCATGCAAGATGGCGATTTAGCACTGCGCTGTAATTTTGCCACGTTGGGAGAGGGTAAGGCTATTGTTGATCGTAGAGCGGGAAGAAGTCTTACTACAGAGGAAGCAGTAGAGTTAGCAGAGGCAACAAATAAAGAAATTACCTTAGAGTCATATCCTGCAACTTTTGAGTTTAAGGCTACACTTGGTCATAGGGCAGTGGTGGTTATTAGAAGTAAAGATAAGCCCTTGTCAGGTAAAATTTACAACAGCGACCCAGCGTATGCCATAGTAAACGGACTGGGGGTAGCACAAGAGAAAGTAGACATGCACCTAAAAACAGTAGAACCCCTAGATGATACAGAGGCAGCTAAAAACTCTGCAGCACTAGTAAATGAGCTTATAATTAAAACAAACAAACTCTGGGAAAAACATCCAACAAACATAAAAAGAGCAAAAGAAGGAAAACTAAAAGCCAACGTACTCCTAACACGAGACGCATCAAGCTTACTGCCTAAATTCTTCAACATAAACGAGCACTATAAAGTAAGCTTTGCCGCCTTAGCAGACATGCACACAGAGCTAGGCATAGCCAAACTAGCAGGCATGAACGCAACACTACTCCCCCCACCCTCAGGAAACCTCCAACAAGACTATGACATACGAGTCAAAACTCTACTAAACGAGTTACCAAAACATGACTGTTTCTACATACACTTAAAAGGCCCAGACGAACCCGGACACGACGGAAACTATGAACTAAAAACACAAATAATAGAAGCCGTAGACAAATACTTCTTTGGTCCTCTACTAAAACAAATCTCACTAAAAGACAATCTTATCTGCATAACAACAGACCACGCCACACCATGCAACCTAAAAGTACACAGCGACACACCCGTACCCATACTAATATCAGGAGACACATTAGGCAATAGTGAAAACGTAAAATTCTGCGAAAAACAATGCACAAACGGCAAAATAGGTCTACTCGAACACGCCCACACACTAATGCCAAAACTCATGCAACAACGCAAAAAATAACCTTACAGACCCATTACAAAAACAAAAAACACGCAAAAACCTAAACAACGAAAGGACACAATAAAAAAAGAGAATTATGTTTTGCCTGCGCTGCCAAATAGACGCATTTTTCCTTTGGCAACTTCTTTCATAGCATCTTTGGCAGGGCCTAAGATTTTGCGTGGGTCAAATTCTTTTGTAGAATTAGTTAAGACTTCTCGAACTGTGGCTGTAAAGGCTAAACGCAAATCGGTGTCTATGTTGATTTTGGCGATGCCTAATTTTATGGCTTGTTGAAGTTGGTCCTCAGCTACGCCTTTGGCTCCGTCAAGGGTTGCACCGTATTTTGTTGCTTTCTCACATATCCACGCAGGAACGCTGGAGGCTCCATGAAGGACTAGGGGAATGCCTACTTTTTCGTTTATAATTTTTAACCGTTCGAGGTCAAGTTTTGCGGCGCTTTTAAATTTGTAAGCCCCATGAGAAGTACCAATGGCCACAGCAAGGGTGTCTATTCCGGTTTTTTCTACGAATTCAACTGCGTTATTTGGGTCTGTTAGTATAGCGTCTTTTTCTTCTACGCTGCGTTCTTCTACACCGGCAAGTTTACCTAATTCAGCCTCAACAGAAACCCCTTTAGCGTGCGCATAGTCCACAACACGCTTAGTTACCGCAATGTTTTCTTCAAAGCTAAGAAATGAGCCG
>WREZ01000078.1 GCA_009779045.1 Candidatus Bathycorpusculum sp.
AAACGTGCATAATTATCGTGTCCACAATTTACTAGATTATTACAGTTTAGATTACGTAATTGGATTTGGTGTGTGGTTATAGGTGAAGTGTTGTTTTTGTTTGCTTGCTTGTTTGTTTGTTTGTTTGCTTGCTTGTGGTTTTTTGGTGTTATGTTAGTTTGAGTTTTTTCATGATTTTTTCCATGGTGTTTAGGATGATGTGGATTGTTTTTGTTATAGGGCCTAGGCTTGTTGTCATATCGCGTAAATTGTTTATGTCGCGTGTGGAGAGTGTTTTTGTTAGTATTATAATGCTAATGAAGGTTATTATGAAAAATATGGTGCCTATGGTTAATTGGAATGCTGAGCTTACCCATAGTGCAGTAATGGTGTAGCCGAGTTTATTTAAGAGGTTTGTGTTTAAGAATGTGGCGCTTAGGGTGTAGAGTTTGTGGAGGGGGTTGGTGTTTAGTATGTAATTTATTAGTATGTATGTTAGTGTTGCGGTTATTGCGGATGATGTTAGGATTTTTATAGATGAGGTCCAGTTTATGTTTAGGTTGTAGTGTTTTTTTATCCAGATTAGGGATAGTATTAGGCTGGGTATTGGTGCGATTATGGATGTAAATATTAGGCCAAAGACGCCGTGGTATATTATCATAAGTGTGCCTAGTGGGAAGCCTATGGCGGCTGTGATGATGTTTAGTTTTAGGTTTATGCCTGTTTGTCCTTGGCTGTTTATAATGTTGCCAACGCTTAGGCTTCCTGCTGCGCTAAATAGGTAGTTTATAGACAGTAGTGTTAGGAAAATAGGTGTTAGCTCGTATTTGTCTGGGAATATGGTATGTACGGCTTGTGTTGAGAGGCACATAACTATGGTGGTTACGGGGATGACTATGAGGGCGGAGTATTTTACGGATGTTTGGAAGACGTTTTTTAGGGTTGTTTTGTCTTTGTTTATGTCGAGTTTGGAGAAGGCGGGAAATAGGAGGCTGTTTATGGGGAGGGAGAAGAAGCTTATAAGGACTACAAAGCTTACGGCGAGGAAATAGTTTCCGATTAAGAGTTGGTTTGAGGCGACGGGGGAGAATTTTGATGTTAGGAGGAGGGCGTAGAATTGGGCGAGTACGCCGGATAGTATGGCTAATATTGCCAGGGGGGTGGCGTATTTTAGCATTTTTTTGGTGTATTTTTTAAGGTTTAGGTTATATGGTGTAGTAGAGTTTTTAGGTAGTTTGCGGTATAGGTGTATAATAAAGGCTATGCCAAGGAGTGCGGCTATTGTAAATGAGAGGGTAAATCCTGTTATGGCGCCTGTGACTCCGAGACCAATTTTTATTAGTGCTATAGCAAATATTGTTTTAATGGTTGATTGGCAAATTAGCATTACGCTGTTATATGCCATTTTTTCTGTTCCGGTAAATATGGCTGTTGCTGCTGTAAATATGCCCTGAGCTAATATGGAGAAGGCGGCTATTTGTAGTAAAAGGGTTACCTCGGGGGCTAAGAAAAAGTTGTTTGCTAAATAGCCTGCCATAAAGAATATGATTATAGATAAAATAAAGCCTACAATTGCTTCGAATAGTATGCCGACTATAAATATGCTCTTTATTTCGGCTTCACGGTTTTCAGCACGATATTTAGCTGTGTAGCGAACTATAGCCTGGTTAATGCCCCAGTCGCGAAAGAGCATAAGTAAATTAGGAAATATAATAGCTGTTGAATACAGGCCGTATGCTATTTCACCTAATTGTGCAGCAAGATAATAAGTGCCTATAAAGGAGATAAATACAGATATTACCAAGCCCCAAAGGTAATTAAATCCTGCCGCAGTAGAGGTTTTAGCTAAATCAGCTGACGTGCTCATTTTTTTAACCTTTAAATCTAAATAGTGTAAATTCAGCAATGTTTATGGATTACGGTAGAAAAACTGTTTATTAACAAAAGTTGTCACAAACAATTATGATGATATAACAATGTTTACTTACCATACAAGCTATAACTGGTTACATGTTATTTGTTGTCTTTAGGATGAAATATAAAAAGGGCCGTGTTAGTAACATTATAAAGTACTACTAACAGTAGTAAAGAAAAGTAGTAGTTAATTCTACATGTTGTGACGTATATGGGTTTAAAATCTGGACATTACAAACGGCATCGTTTGTCTTTAACTTTTGTTGTTGTAGTGTTGATGATTTTAACTTTGATGTCAATGACAACTTTTCTTGTTCCAAATAGTAACAGTAATAGTAAGTTAAATGGTATGCATCAAACTGTGTTGGCACAAGTTCAGATGATACCAGACAGTACATGGAATTGGGGTGCGTATTTGATTAATGCGACCACTGTGTGGTCTGAAAGTACAGGTGCAGGCGTTAAAGTTGCTGTTTTAGATAGTGGCATAAATCCAATTAGTGGTATGAAAATTAATGAAGGCTACAATTATGTTAATGACAACACCGATACTACCGATACGCATATTCATAAACATGGTACAATGATTGCCTCAATACTTGCTACGCCACATTTAACACAAAATATAGTCTGGGGAATTGCCCCAGATGTAGAGATTTATCCTATAAAAGTTATAGATGACACAGGCGCTGTAAAGTTAGAGTGGGCAATAAAAGGTGTGGAGTGGGCTATAGCTAATCATATGCAAATTATTTCAATAAGCTGGTGTGTAGCTGATAATAGTAATAAGGAATTAAAACAAGTTTTAGATAAGGCATACTATGAAGAAGGGATTTTAATAGTGGCGGCTGCAGGAAACAATGGATACCCCTCAGGTGTGGAATGTCCTGCTATTTATGATCCTGTAATTGCTGTAGCTGCTGTAAATCAAAATGCGCAAAGATCATCAACGTCTGCTATAGGTTCAAAAAATGAGTTAGCCGCTCCAGGAGAAAACGTGTACGGTATTTCGCCAAGTAACAGTCTTTTAAGAGGTGATGGAACCTCATTTGCGGTGCCATACGTTGTAGGTACTGCAGCGTTAATTTGGGAAAAAAATCATGCATTAACAAACAGCCAAGTAAGAGATATCCTATGCAGCACAGCAACAGACAAAAGTACACCAGGCAGAGACACATTATATGGCTATGGCATAATCAACGCTACAAAAGCAATACAAACAGTTTCAAATAACAACCCACCACCGCCACCGCCACCGCCCACAACACCAGAACCAGAACCAGAGTTAAAACCAGAAACAGAAACAAAAGAAACTCAGAGTCAAACTCAAAGTAAAACAACAACTACTACTAAACAAAAACAAACAGTAGATCCACAGGAGCCCCCAACAACAGAACCAAATCTTAACAACAACAATGATGTTATAAGTCCGTCAGGTCCGTCGTCTACATCAAGTACAAATGCTAACATCATAAACGTTATCATTGGTGTCTCTGTTAGTTCAATTATAACAAGTATAATTTTTTCAATAATACGTTTCAATAAAATTAAAAAGGCCTAACAAAAACGTCGTCAAAACTCAAAATATACACATGAGATAACTCTTAGAAACCACCACCGCTGCCTATGTTTTTCAAAAATCAGTGGTTAGGGCAAACTTTTTTCCATGTGTGCATAACCTGTATACACGAGTAATAGTAGTAAATTTTTTTGTGTCATTATAACGGTGGCTATTTCTGTTGTTAACACAAGTCAGTTATACATTATTTGTGTATGCTACATTAGTCAGATAATCATTAAAAATTATCTGTTAGAATTTGTATGCTATTTGTGAGTGCGGGTTTTTTATTGTATTACTGCTTGTTGCTGTTTGTTGTTGTTGTCTGTTAATGTCTGTTAATGTCTGTTAATGTCTGTTAATGTCCGATTTTGCATGTTTTTTTGTTGTGTGTCCTTAATTTGCATGTAAGTTTGTGGTGTAGGTTTGGTTTTATTGTTTTTTGTGTTAAATATGTGGTTTCAAGTTTTTGTGGGTTAAGCTATAGTGGGTAGTAGCAGGTGTGTTGTCACTAAATACTAAAATGAATTGCAACTAAATTGTAAAGTTGTTTGTAACTATTTTATAAAGTTATATTGCACTATTTATTAAGCTGTAGTAGAATGTATTTGCAGGCGTTACAATGGACTACATGAAGCGAATAATTGACCAAACAATCAAAGAAAAACTACAAGCCATGGGCTGCGTAGTTGTAAGAGGCCCCAAATGGTGCGGTAAAACTACCACTGCAACTCAATTTGCTAAAAGTGTACTAGAATTACAAGACCCAGAAGAAGGCGCAAAATATAGGGAAATAGCCGAGAACAACATTAAATTATTGTTAGAGGGTGAAAAACCACGACTTATTGATGAATGGCAATTAATACCTAACATTTGGAATGCTATTAAATATGATATAGATAAAAAAAATAAACAAGGATTATATTTAATTACAGGTTCTGTAACGCCAAACGATAAAGATAAAAAAGATTTGCACTCAGGCATTGGAAGAATGTCTTTTGTAACCATGTACCCCATGTCTTTGTATGAAAGTGGCGATTCTAACGGAAATATTTCCTTACGTGATATTTTAGAAGGTACTGTGCAGATAAATGGTCAAAAATCAGATATTACGTATGAAAAATTAGCGTATTTAACATGTCGTGGTGGATGGCCCTTTAGTGTTAAGCAAAAAGATGAGAATTTAGCGTTAAAAGTGGCAAAAGAGTATCTAGATGTATTATGTGAAGCAGACCTAGAAAGTAATACTAAAAACATTAATCCAAAACTTACAAGAGCAATAATTAGAGCATATTCAAGACTTACCTGCACCATTAAATCCGATAAAACCTTATACGAAGATATTAGAAACATATATGGCAATGTTTCTGATGTAACCATAATAAATTACCTAAATAAATTAAAAAGATTATACGTTATAGAAGACATAACCGCTTGGAATCCTAATATAATAAGTAAAACAAATGTAAGGACAGCACCAAAAAAAGCGTTAGTCGATTCATCCATCGCCTGCGCCGTTTTAGAGTGCTCTCCTAAAGAGTTAGCCATGGATCCTATGACCTTTGGATTATTATTTGAAAATTTAGTGGATCGAGATTTAAAAATATATGCCAACAGCTTAGGCGGACATTTAAGGCATTATAGAGACAGATATGGTCTAGAATGCGATCAGGTAATACATTTTGATAACGGAGAATACGGTCTTATTCAGACAAAGTTAGGAACAAAAAAAATAAAAGAAGGCACTGAAAAACTAATTAAATTAAGAGATAACATAAGAAAAAATGGTAAAAAAGAACCTAAATTTTTAATGGTCATTACCGGAAGCGACATAGCCTATACGACTAAAGAGGGAGTCATAATAGCTCCTATTGGATGTTTGAAGGATTAAGTTTTTGGCCGTTTATGTGGTGGAAAATTGAACGGCAAATAGCGAGTGTATGGCAGTAGAGGAAAAGGTAGGCGTGTACCCTTGTTATTTTTTGGTGTTTTATGTTGAGGTAGACGCGTCTTTTTCTTTTAGAGTCTGTTATATACAGCAAAAGTTTTAACAGGTTATATTGTTTGTTTTTCTTGAGCGCGTTATGTCTGTATTTTAACGTAAAAACACTACCACTACCATTACCACTACTATAATATTAACAGATATATTTAGAACACTAAGTATAGTTGTTTAAAAAATAAAAAAAAGAAAAGTTGGGGTTGTTTAGTTTGCGATTTTTCGGCGCATTGTGATAGCAAGGAATGCTGCCACTGCACCAACTGCTAATGCAACAACTGCAATAACGATTGCCGATATTACAGAGTTTGTGTCTGCGTCTTGACCTGCGTCACCTTTAGCACCTGTAGCACCTTCTGGACCTGTTTCGCCTTTAGGACCTGTAGCACCTGTAGCACCTGTACTGCCTGAAGAACCTGAGGAACCGTTTGTGCCATTTGTACCGTTTGTGCCATTTGTACCGTTTGTGCCATCTTTACCATCTTTACCGGGTTCGCCTTGATCACCTTTTACGGTTTCTTGAAACTCTGGATCGTTAACAATGTCGTTGACAATGTCTTCGATTATTTGGCCAAGGTCACCGCCGTTAGAAATGCCACCTTCAGGTGTCTCATTGCCAGATGTACCATCGTCAGAAGAGACTCTTGTGTAAACGTTGAATGCACCCTCATAGAATATGTTGTTGCCTGCGTCATCAAAGACTGCTGCCCAGGTATATGGAGC
>WREZ01000079.1 GCA_009779045.1 Candidatus Bathycorpusculum sp.
TCCTTAGCTAACATCACAGAGGTAAATCTTGAAAAAGCTGCATTAGAAAAATACAATCACAAATGTCCAAAATGTCAACAAGCACCATGTACATGCAAATTCATAAAAATCAAACCAAACGCGTCTGCCCAACACCCGTAGACAACCAAACATACCGTCGACCACCTTTATGAACAACAATATCATCATGACACAACAACCGTAGATGATATATCACAACGTTATACGAAAGATCAGACTTATTAACTAACTCACGTGTAGTGCAATACTGATTATCGAGAAAACTTAAAATCTTTGTTCGTGCCACAAGCCCACAACGCACATTACGAACATTCTTTAAGTAAGCATTCGGATGAAACATACGCTCTACAACCCGTCTCTATAAATAATAAACATGTATTATTTGTAAAGCTTTAGCTTCCAAAATCAAAAAGTGTAGTTTGTTTTGCCTTCTTATTATCAAACATTAAGAAGAGCTCTTCTTTAATTAAAGCCAACCGTTGAGTGTAATATTTTGGTAAACCATAGTTATCCACTAAATCTTGGGCTACAGTTAGATACTTTTCAATGTTACCTCGATACACGGTAAGGGTTAAACTTCCATCGCAGAAAGAACATTTTCCAGTTAAAGGTAAACGGCGAAACTTTTTGTTACATTTTTTACACCGAAAAGACTGCGTAGAGAAAGCACGTAAATTTCCAGCGATATCACGCATAAAATGAGTGTTAATAACTTTAAGAGCAACACGTTTAGCATCAACAGCTTCTAACTGTTCACCAAGTTTTAACTGCATATTAAGCTTATCAACCATCGTTTTTAGGTCTTTATAAGAACTTTGTGCATTACCTAAATTAATATTCGTAGCAGGCACAGTGAACCTGAAGCCTTCAAACTGCGCTTCAGTATTAAGACGGTGATTAATCGTGTCCATAATAGGACTTATTTGCCTAGCCTCAGCTTTTTGCCAAGATTTTTCATAAAACTCTATAGGATAAGTCGCACTCACATCAAAATCATGAGCCTGTCGCTGAACTTCCTTAGTATTAACAAAAGGAATCATCAAAAGAGGAGCATCCATAATGCCACCAATCTGATCAGGCAAATACTTCTTTGAAAAATTAATCAAAGTATCAAGAGCTAACATGATAGCGTCTTCATCACCATCACAATCCCGACGCTTAGCAGAATGCCAAATAGGATGAGCATAAATTAAATTACGATCAGTATAACCAATCACACGCCCAAGGATACAAGCACAAGTATGAGGAGCTAAACCAAAAATCAACTGCCCAACAAGATCCTCAGTCACATTAATACTATAAAAACGCGGCAACCCATAAACACGTTCAAGTAAATCATCAATAAAACGAGAAATCCGAATAAAATATTCACCAGCCTTCCAAGGAATAACCACATCTTGAATTTTCAATTCCAAAACCTGATTGGAATCTGTTAACTCGTTTCCATAAATATCACAGCCATAACCAAGCGAACGCAACTTCTCAACAGACACCCCTATCTCCAAAGGCGTAATATGCGTCAAAGGAGCATTAGTACCATCAAAACGAATAGTCCCATCCTTATAAGTAGACACATTATATTTAGCACGCAAAACACCCTTCTCAAGAAATTCTGGCACCTTATCCTCATTAGTTAACCCCTTAACACCACGAAGCATCTTAGGAACAG
Source organism: Candidatus Bathycorpusculum sp. (assembly GCA_009779045.1). Taxonomy (GTDB): domain Archaea; phylum Thermoproteota; class Bathyarchaeia; order Bathyarchaeales; family Bathycorpusculaceae; genus Bathycorpusculum; species Bathycorpusculum terrae. The sequence continues at coordinate 1,691 of WREZ01000079.1, forward strand.
ACACACCTAAAGAAGAACAGGCAGAATTAATCATTTCCTTAAAATTAACAGCCTGCCTAGAATACAAAACAGACTTTGACTTACAAACACCACAATAATTACCACGCAAAGACTTACCGCACCTAGGACACGAATGTTCCACAACAGTATCACATCCACAATCAGAACAAAAAATTTTCAATGTAAAAAAACCACAATTAGGACACTTACGCTTAACAACATCAACAGAAACAGGACCACGCCTACTAGCCTCAACAAAATCCCTATGAACCCCCCCCGCCAAACCAACAGGAAACAACACATGAACTAAAGGCCGCATATCACGATGTTTCGCCTTCTCAGGCCTACCCATACGACCACCCACAAAACTAGGAGCCTTATCCCTAATTTGTACTCCACAAAACACAGACAACAAATCCAACACAGACCCAACAGACCCAAAATCCTTTAACAAAGACCCACCACCAGCACCGCTATAGCCAAGCGAGAAACCAAAAACAGCAGCATCCTCGCCCTCAATTATAATTCTATCCCCCACAACACAATGAGGTAACAAAATTTTCCTAAGCAAAGATACCACTTCAACACTAGCAACACCCATTATACCACACAAAAACGCACCACCACCATCAACAATTAACTCAGAAGAAAACAACCAATCCCTTAAACATATAACCTCTTGCGTTGAAGAAAGGTTGGACCAAAAAAGAGTACAATTAGGTGCTAAAGGCACACCTAAATGTTTACTTAGAATAGACGCCTGCTTAACAGTAGGCTTATTCTTAAAAGGATCACACAAAAAAGCCTCAAACTCAGACACAGAAAAACCACAAACACCAGCAGCTTTTTGGATATCACCACCAAATTTTATCATAACCACATTTTTTAAATCTTTAACCCACCACTCCTCCACATAACCCGAAGGCAAAAGAGACTTATTACAGTAAAGAAAATCACCAAAATCAATCAAGATATCTCCAAGAAAAAGAATCCGCTCAATCTTACCCTTAACTGTAGAAAAATTTTCAAGCGACACACGTACAACAGAATTATCCTTAAGCAAAACAACAGGCCCCTCAAGACTATCAACAGGCATAGTAACCCCACCCTTACCTGGAAGTTCCAAACGCATCTGTGTACCCGCCGCTAAAAAACCTTCAACAACAAACATCGTAACCGGATGAATACCAACTGCCGAAAGACCAGTATTACGTGAACGCCCATACCTAAGCCTAAACCCTCCACGAGTTGATGGAAAAGCAAAAATGGGACGCCCAGCAATAACATCGTCCATAAACCCCCCAGTCTTCTTCTCAGATTTCTTCTTAAACTGCTTTAACCAATCCCACCCCTGAAAACCCAGCTTATCAATTATTACATGTACCTTCTGCGCACGACCAACAATACCATCATTAATAACACGTAACGCACCACCACGAACACGATTAGTCTCCACACGCTCAAGATTACGATAAGAAGAAATCTCAACAGGGTCAGACTCAGTGCCAGTACACTCTACAGGAACAAGAGTTAAAGCCTTATTCAATTCCTCATCGGGGATATGATATTGAAAACGTCCCACAGAACGTTCATAGAGCCGCAACTCTTCAATAAAACGAGAAATCTCCTCTTCAGTAGGCTTATACACATCTAACCCCAATTCTCTACGCACATAATCACCTACAACTAAGGTTAAAGCTTGATCAGTACCCCCAGCCGAACGAATAGGCCCAGCAAAATATATAGCCAAATAACTAGAACTATCAGCATTCTTTTTTATTTTAACATGAGCAATACCTTGAATGGGCGCAGCAGTTAACCCTTCAGTAAAAATTGCAAGCGCCGTCCTAATAGCCTGCTCAGCTAAATTTTCAGGAGTTTGTTCTTGACCTATGGAAGTAAAATTTCCCCTAGCAATCTCCTGTGCAACCTTAAAAGCAACCTCCTCACGTGACATCTGACCACTTAATTTACGAATACTTAAAGCAACACCCGTGGGCCCAACAAGACCCTCGACTAAATCAGCAATATCCTGAGCCTCTATACATTCAGTTTTTAAAGAAGGATCTAACCCTTTAGCCCTAACACCATCACTTATTGTGTACAACTCTTTTAGCTGTCGCTTTAATGTATTAATGTAATCTTGGTAACTGTGACTTAGATTACTACTACTATTACTCAAGTAAGCCCCTTCTGAGAAATAATAAGGGTATCAACAAGGTATTTTGGTTTTTCTAAAAAAGAAAAAATAAAAAGAGATCTACATAACGCTTTTTTGTTTAATCCCTTCAATAACCTCAGTTATACGCCGCTTGTTGTCGACAGACTCTATAAGATTACCAGTTACAATGATATCTGCACCCGCCTTGGCAGCGGCTGCAGCTTGTTCACGAGTTCGAATGCCGCCCCCAACAATCAGAGGAACATCAAGATGCTTTTTTACAGTCTTAATCATATCAGGAGGAACAGGATCCGCCACACCAGACCCCCCTTCAAGATAAATAAACCGCATACCAAAATATTGCCCCGCTAAAGCGTGCGCTGTTACTAAATCAGACTGGTCATAAGCTATAGGTTTTGCTTTACCTACCATACCTACGGTTCCACCTTGCCCGACAACTATGTAACCCATAGGAATGGGTTCTATATTGAGTTTTTTAATTAAAGGAGCCCCTAAAATTTGGGCACCAACTAAGTAGTATGGATCTAGAGAATTTAAAAGAGACATGAACCATATAGCATCGGAATATCGACTGATACCACTTTCATTATTTGGAAAAAGTATAACGGGCAAATCAACAACCTGTTTAATTGCCTGAACTACTAAGTCCAAATGTGCCTGTGAAGAAAAAGTCGAACCACCCACCATTATGGCGGCAGTACCACTACTTTTAGAGTTTTCAGCCACTACAGCTGCCTGAGCAGGAGTAATCTTCTCAGGATCAATAAGAGTCACATGAAGAGCTCGCTCAACCGCAAGCTTTTCAAGAATATAAGTCTCCACATGCCCCAACATAACTACCATCCAAATCACCCTATAATTTTATTTAGAAGGCAAAGATGATGAGGGCAATGTACGTTTTTTTAATGTACTGTATACAGAGTCAGTTAACATACAATAAACGTCAACTTCGTTTTGTGCAGGTTTTATTTGAAATTCTTCTCTAATTCCGCAACTACTGCATTGCGCAACTGCTCGACCGCCTTCTTCTCGATTTATATCAACAAGCACCGTTTCTTTTCCACACGTAGGGCACGAGAAGAATTTAGGCAAACGTTTTTTTGGAATATGAACAGATTTTTTCCTTCTTCGTCCCATGAAACAACCTTCATTACTGATAGTATGTTCCATTAATATTTATGCTTGCCTTTAAATAGTTGTCTACTAACCATGAAAATAAAGACGTGCACACCCGTGAAGTTAACACCTTCCGTATTAAACGTGGATTTCTCCGAAACAGAAACAAGAATCACCCAATTTATCAAAGAATACGTGTCCAATAGCCAAAGTAAAGGCGGCATCGTACTAGGACTGTCAGGAGGAATAGATAGCGCAACTACAGCAGCATTATGCAGCAAAGCCTTAGGAGGCAAAAATATTCTAGCACTACTAATGCCAGAAGAAGAAACAAAAAACCAAAAAGATCTCGACGACGCAAAAACCATAGCTAAACAATTCAACATCAAAACACAAACAATAGACATAACACACGCTCTTGAAAATATCTACAACACTATACCTATATACGACCAAAAAAACCAAACAAGCAAAGGGAATATCAAAGCAAGAACACGTATGACCATACTTTATTATTACGCTAATAAACTTGATAAAATCGTCTGCGGAAGCTCAAATAAATCAGAAACCCTAATGGGATATTTCACAAAATGGGGAGACAGCGCAGCAGACATAACACCTATAAAAGACCTATATAAAACACAAGTCCGCAAACTCGCTAGTAACCTTGGAATCCCAGAACCAATCGCGTTAAAACCAGCTACACCCGCACTTTGGCCTAACCAAACAGCTGAAAAAGAGTTAGGAATAAAATACGAAACATTAGACCTTATCCTCTATGGCCTTGAAAGATCCATACCAATAACCGAAATTGCAAAACAATTAAACATAGAACAAAACAGCATTGAAGCAATTAAAAAACGCATACTACATAACGAACATAAAAGACAACTACCCATAACAGTTAAAAACGGTTTTAGAACCGTTTGAACTGCCCCCAGAACACTAACACAAGATCCCTAAAACAAAAAGACCCATGAAAAATAACAGCAGCACGGTGCTTACCACACGACAAACGCATGAACTGTGTTATTTAGAACAGTTTGTGTCACTTAACACTTTTTTAGATGACTTTTGTCACAAATAGTCAATTTTTGTTGCAAAACAGCCACCATCACACCAACCCGTCA
>WREZ01000080.1 GCA_009779045.1 Candidatus Bathycorpusculum sp.
CAGCCTCATCAAAGCATGGACTCAGAGCTGGATACATACATAAAAAATAAGAAAAGGAAGAGACCAACACGTAATTTTGGATTGTTTTTTTTTATGTTTGTGGGGCTTGAAGATAGTTTAAGGGGTAAGGGAGAGCGTGCAAAAATTAATTGTTCTCCAAACCTTTCCACCGACAATCCAAGTTACTTGTTGGTCTTTATCCTCTTCTTCTTTTTTTACCTCCATCATCTTATGGTTAGAGGGCTTTGAATGCCTCAGACCATTTATTGTACTCTGTTAGCATTTCTAAGCTAACACTTGGCCTACGTTGTTCTAGGATTTGTCGGAAATCTTTCATTGTTAAGGGTCTAGGTTTTGCTGCTTTATCCTGTGCTTTACCAGATTCAAAGAATTCGCCAATTAAGCTAAGCTGTGCAGACTGACAAACATCACGAATATCACTACCAGAAAAACCCTCTGTTAGAGGCGTTAACTCTGACAAATCTACGCCTGAACCGATAATTAGATTACTAGCATAATGTTGCAGCATGTTAAACCTTGTCTCGCCATCAGGTAAAGGAACAAAAACACGTTTCTGGAACCGACGAACAAAAGCCCAATCAAGATTCCAAGGCTTGTTAGTTGCACCAATCACATAAATGTGAAGGTTTTTACCCTTATCAGTAATACCATCCATTTCCTTTAAAAACTGATTTTTAACACGAATCTCGCCACCAACATCATTAGCAGAACCCTTACCCATAAGAGAATCTAACTCATCAACAAAGACAATTGCGGCTCTACCCTCATTAGCACATTTACGTGTAGCATTAAACAATTTAGCAACATTTTGCTCAGCTTCACCTAACCATTTAGACATAATAGAGGCAGCGTCAATGCTGTAAAAATTAGCATCAATCTCTGTAGCTACTGCTGCAGCTAAAAGAGTCTTACCACAACCCGGAGGACCATAAAGCAAAATACCCCTAGGCCAACCAAGAGGATACAAATCAGGACGCTGCACAGGATACACAATAGCCTCTTTAACCGCCTTCTTAGCAACATCCAACCCAACCACCTGATCCCAATTAACCATAGGACGCTCAGTAACTATAATCTCATCATTACTCGATTTAGCAGAACCATCATTCTCCAAAGTCGCAGAACCACCACTACCACCATCATTAGCCTCAGCATTAGCCTCAGCACGCATCTCAGAAGAAGAAACAACACCCTGCAAAACCTTAATTCTCTCCTGATACGCAATAGCACGCTGAACATACACTTTATTTAAACCATACTCTGGATATAACTGAACAAGCTGCAATAGACTCTCTATAGCCTTCTGATAAAGAGTAATAGCTCTACCCTTTTGACCTTGCTTATCCATCCTAACAGCATCCAACGCATAATCTGTTGCTGCCTTCTCCAACTCACTAGAAGCACTCATCTTATTTACAATATCCCCCTTAACTTATTCTGGCGATTTCAATTCCAATTTTATCTTGCCCTGAGTACCAAGATTCTCAAGAGCACGCTCAATTTCAACATCAGTTATCTTAAGATCACTCGAACACCGCGAAAGATCAAGCTCACCATCACACTTACGCACATACTCAAGAAGAGCCTCCTCAAGAGTCCGCTGCTTAGTAACAGAAGAAGAAACAGGCTGCTTAACCTCCATGGTAATCTCTTTAACCTCAGACTTAAAAGAGATCAAAGTTTTAGAAACATCAAACCCCGATGCCTCAACCTCCTTAGCACCAAACACTCCAGAAGCAGATGCAGTCAAAGCAACACGCTCCCTAACAGGAACCTGCGGAGCCCTAAGAGGCTTTACAGGAGCAGACACAGGAGGTTCAGGCAAATCTTCAGAAAGCTTGCGCGCCATTAGCGCAGACACTTCCTTGAGAATCTCCTCACCACCCTCAGTCTTATGACCAACAGGAATAACAGATCCATCACTATTCAACTTGGTAACATTAAGTGTATCTTGAATAGTGTTAGTTACATTACTTAATTCAACACTAACATCAGGCAAAAGCTGAAACAGACCAGACGAAGCATCCTGAAGCACCTTTAAAGTCGGACGCAAATCAAATACTGCATCACTAAGCTCACGAATAGTCTCAATACGAAGAATAACACCTTCAATATTTAACTGCATACCATAAACAAGTTGATGAAGACGCCTAACCTCAACTACTTCAGCAGCATAGATGTTAGCTTTCTCACGATTAGTTTTAGTCGCATTTATACAAGTGTTAAAAAGTAACTGTTCACGCTGCTTTAAACGAAAAACAGTATTCTCTAACTTATTTTTTTGAATTTGAAGAGTAGTAATAGTTGTATTGGCAACATCACGGATAGAAGGAGACGTTTTCTTTGTTCCAAAATCCATGTTTCTCCATCCCTCCAATGATGCTACCTAAGTGTTTAAAGCCCAGCTTTTCCGATTTCTTTTACGTATACAACAACAGGTGGCTCTGGCAGATCATTAACAGAGGTATTGTTGTCATTAACAGAAGAAACAGGAACAGAAACAGGCTTTTGTTGTGTCGTTACAGTTTCAGCATAGACTTTATTTGCCTTTGGCAATGTTGAGGGGTCACCAATTAAAATGCTGGAAACTTTGCTCTTTATAATTTCATAATCAGCCCTCTCAGTAGTTGCACGTTTTAGACTATCTTGTAGCAGATTAAATGCTGTTTGATAGGTTTCTTCAGCTACTTGACCGATTTCATGTTCAAGCTCAAGATTAGCTATAGCATAACTTAGAGATTTAATCTCTTCATCACAACGGGCAATTTCTACAGATGCTTCGTCGATTATAACTTGGCCATCTTTTTTTAGCTGGTTCAAAACACCTTCAAAGCTATTGTGCAATTCTTGGAATAAATCATGAGTAATTTTCTGTTTATCATGTAAATCTTTTATGGCTTGATCTTTTCTCCAAAGCAGAGGTATTTGATCACATAACATGTTTGCTTGAGACTTAATTTTTGAAACAAATGTAATCTCAGAACCGTTAAATCGAAGATTGTCCATAGCTTGCTTTGAAAATTGACCATCAGAAAATTCTACAAAGACAGCGTCAAATTTACCATTTGGGTCTAATGCAAAGGAGGCAACTTTACCGATTACTTTTCCATACTCGTTTTTTATGGGTTTACCCAAAGAAAGAAAAAGATTGGAGGAAGACATTTTACTTAACTCCTACTACTTCCTTTTTAGTATCCTTCAGTTGTTCTTTCTGCGCGTGCAGGTGCAGTTGAGGGCATTCCTGGGGGCAGATCTGGAAACTTGTCTTTGATTTTCTGTTCTGCAACAGTAGCGGCTTCAGTTAGAATCTTGGCGGCATCTTCGTTTACTGCATCGAAGTTTAGGGTCATTCCACTACCTTGGCCTGCTTCAAGCATAATTCCACTCAACATGTTACCAATTTCGCCTAGTTCATTTTCAGCTTCTGGGAATACGCTGCACAATCCACTGCGAACGGAGCGTAGAACACCAACTGCTGGACCTAAGGTGGATACTACATCACCTAATTCAGATGCTGTTCGTAACCGTAAGGTAATTTGTTCAAGTGCAAGTTTTGCATTCATGATCAATTTAGACATTTTTCGTACTTCAGCAAGTTCATTTGCAAAAACATTTGCGCGTGCACTGTCATGTTTGGTGTATGCGTCAACAATTTTTGCAAAAATTGCACGATCTCTTTGTGTAAATCTTTCATTAGCTTGGTCTAATTTTTGAACTTGAAGATCAATACGGCGGGTTGCAAAATCCAACCGTGGCTTTAATGGTGTTGGCGGTTTTACCGCATCTTTTATTCTATCTGTAAATGGAGTCTCGTCTCGTCTACTATCCCATTTCTTAGCAAATTTTTCTGACAATTAATTTTGCCTCCTATAACTTGTAACACATATACTACCACCAAGTACAAAAGGGGTGTTAATATGCACATATATACGTGAACACATACGGGTGTATATACACCTTATTAGAGGATACGTGAACCTTGACTTAATACATTAAAGACCATACAATAAACTAACATCATTTATACAAAAAAATGTAAGCTATATTAAAAAGATACAAAACACAAATAACAACACAGGTAAACAATAGATGAGCAACAGAATAAAAACCTTCGCCATAATAGCCATATTAGGCTTTGTTATAGGCATAATCGCAAAAGTCGCAGCAGACCACATCAGCACATGGATAGAAGCAAACACAACATCGCTATCAGGTATCACACCATACATACTAGCAGGCATCGCAGGTGCAATACTAACAATAGTCATCGTCATCATATGGGCCCACCTAACAAGCAAAAAAAACAAATACTAAACACACAAAACACCCCCACACTTATTTATCATCAACAAACAAACAAGCAACAAATAACAAAAATTCTAAAAAACAAATAATTAAATATACATGGACTCGGTAGCGGAAAAAGACTTCACAAGCATCCAGCTTAAATTCCCCGCTTTCAGCCTCATCGTACCTCGATTTCCTCATCGTCCAACCCTATAAAAATCAACAACTTATTTTACGCTTTCGCCAAAAAAACCAACACACCAACAACAATAACCCCAAAAATTAAACCAAAAAGGCCTACTTATTTACTTAAAAAACAACACACACACCCACCCCACATATAGATTAAGGAATTATTTCAGCACCGTTATATTTAATAAAATCAAAATCTGAAAGACAAATTTTCCCCTGAGAAATCAACTGTTTAATACGAGGAATTTTGGCAGAAACATCAACAACCAATGCCTTAACAGTATTACAAACCTCCTTGTAAGCATCTACACTCCAACGCTGCGTAACATTAGCATAATAACAACGTCCCCCACACATATTCAAAATTTCACACTTAGAACAAGGCAACTGATTGACAAATACCTTCTTTAACTTTAACGGATGCGAATCCACTATATGCCCCAAATAATGATTACCCATACCCCACATCGTAGGGCACGCCAAAATATAACCATCCGTCTGAATAGCATAATTTATCCAACCACCCCCACAACGCAAAAAATTCACCGCCTCACCATGCAACAAAGAGTAAGCTATACCCAAAATAGGATAAAGCTTCAAAACCCGACCCTCACGCTCCATAACATCAACCCAAAAATCAACAAGCCGCCTAACACCAGGAATATAACTATTTGCAGACCACTCCCTAAAATTACGCCGCTTATAATCATTCCCCCAAAACCCCGCATTAAGCTGCCAATGAACAGACGAAAAAGAAAACTCGGGATTTTCAAGCAAAAAACGAACTTGACTATAAATGTCAGTCTGCTCCATCACAGTAACCCGCGCAATCAACTCCCCACTAAAACCATTTCGCTGTATAAGTCTCAAATTCTCAACAACCTTACGAAAAACACCCTGACCCCTATAAAAATCAGTCAAACCCTCCTCGCCATCAACAGACACAAGCAACGTATGAAAACGATTAACATATTTAGACTCTAACTTATCAAGAAGAAGACCATTAGTCTGCATCATATACAATTTAGGCTCAATAACATCCATAATTTGCCTAAGAGACTCTAACTGCATCAAAGGCTCACCACCATAAAAAGTCAAAACACACTCAGGATCCTTACCCACAAAATCCTTAAGAACACCAACATCATACGCAACCTTACACGGCAAAGAATAATCCACCTCTAAATTATCACTAAAATCCTCATCAAAATCATCCAAAGACTCACCAAAACAATAACGGCACTGAAGATTACAACCAGTAGTAAGAATCACATGAAAGAACATAACAACAAACACACACACCACACTAATAGCCATTATTCCACCAAACACACAAAACACAACAACCACAAAACAACAAACAAACACAAACACAATTTTTCCACACACCCCACCACAATAATTTAACAGAAAAACAAATTATCAAATAATTAACTAACACCACACACATAAACTCAAATTTTGCTCAACTATATCCATAACACTCACCAGTGACTACTACGCAATCATCGCCACTGCCACATCTTCAAAGCATAATTAATTCAGACTAAAAATAAGATTAACAA
>WREZ01000081.1 GCA_009779045.1 Candidatus Bathycorpusculum sp.
AAAAATCATAAACCAACAACCCACACACGGCTACCAAATCATGGTAAAAATCAACAAAACATACAACATACACCTCAACTTTGGAATAATATACAAAATCCTATACAACCTAGAACAAGACAAACAAATCACAAGCACATGGGACACCACAAAAAGACAACCCCGCAAAACCTTCACCATAACACCCACAGGAAAAACTACACTAGAAACATACCAAACCACACTAAAAAACCTCTACACAACCCTAAACAACAACACAATATAAAACAACAATCAGCAAAAGAAGCTCATACAATACGACTATGGCAAATTATATCAATAAGTATGAAAGTAAAGTTAGACACTTTTATGTAATCCTTATCTTCATTGACAATAGACCCGTAGCACATCATTTTTTAATTTTTTAGAAAGAACAATAAATTCTTTTCAAACATTAAAGCAAATAGGTAGCGTAACCTTATATGTTTTTAAAGCAGCCATATGTACATTTACACCATCAATAAAAAATAAGAAGAAGGAAAAGTTATGTCAGCATTTGCAAAACCAGGATCATATGACTATAACGCAACAGTGTTCTCGCCAGATGGACGTCTATACCAAGTTGAATACGCCTTAGAGATAGTTAACAGGGGAGCTACCATTTTAGGTATGAAATGTCCAGAAGGCATAGTATTAGCTTCAGAAGAAATAACAGACCTACTTGAAGAAACAACACATTCACAAAAAATTTTCCAAATAGACAACCATATTGGAGCCGCCATAGTAGGCTTAGGCTCAGACGCAAGAGTACTAATTCAAAAAGCTAGAGAAGAAGCACAAATCAACAAACTAACATATGAAGAACCAGCTGATATAGAAACAATAACCAAAAAAAGCAGCAATACACAACAAATATACACCCAAAACGCAGGCGGACGCCCATTCGGAGCCGCACTAATAATAGGCGGCGTAGACAAAACAGGACCCCGACTCTTCTGCACACACCAATGCGGCACATATAAAGCATATAAAGCAATCACACTAGGCGCAGGAAAAGAAACCGTACAAACACAACTAACAGAACAATACAAAGAAAACATGACCCTCAACGAAAGCATACAATTAGCAACCACATGCCTCAAAAACTCAATGCAAACAAGACAAATCACAGCAAAAATAACAATCGCAACAATCCCAACAACAACAAAAACAATACAATACATATAAACAACACACAATAAAGAAACACAACCCTAAACAAAAAACAACCAAAAAATTCACCTCCACACCACTACTAACCCTTTATTCTCCAGCCTTATTTTCAACCACATAGACCATAAAGTTATTGACAAAACGTCAATTAGCACTTCTCAACTTAAACATTATTTTAACTCACACAAACAGAAAAAATAGACCATATTCACAGCAAAAACTAAAAAAAACAACAAAAAAATAGTAGTTAAAGTAAGATGGCGCGGGATGTGGGATTTGAACCCACGTGGCCTTTCGACCACAGACTTAGCAGGCCTGCCCCATACCAGGCTTGGGGAATCCCGCACGCGCTAAACTGCATCCACAACTGGATTTAGCCAATCATATTACTGTAGATAAATTAAACCTTTCTGACAGATAAAGACAGTATATTTCACAGAACAACTAAAACATTAGGGTACCGTTATGGAAAAGACAAACTATGACTCTTTGTTAACCTTTAAAGGTCTTTAATTATTTAGCAGTAGTTAAACTGTTTGAGCTATCTACATATGTCTGTAGTAAAAGTTGTCAAGTCTTTTTGGACGGCTTTTATTTCAGATTTACTCTACTAATTAGTAACTTACTATAACGCGTTTACCTATTGCAAATTACATAAGCAGTAGGTGCAGGTGTTGTTTGTTGTGCCCTTCTTTGTTCAGGACGAGTTTATGTGATAATGTATATAAGGCGTTTAATTTGTAAATATAGTATTGTGTGCGGTCACTTAACATGAGTATAGGTGTGCTAAATTGAAATCTAAGGTACAATATCGTCACCTTTACATGGAAAAAAAATTGTTTTTTATTTCTTTAATATACATAACGCTGATGTTTTCTCTTTGTTTTGTTTCTTCCTTTGTTGTAGGTGATACCACTAAAACAGTTGGTAATGAGGTTGAACTTGTAAATGCTGTTAATAATGCTGTAGAACCAACAAATATCGAATTTAACAACGATATTAAACTTACACAAACACTCACAATTTCAGCTAACAAAAACATTACCCTAACAAGCAACAGCGAAAAAGGTTTCTTCAAACTAATCGGCACATATAACGCAAGCACAATTACTGTAAATGATGGCGGCATATTAACACTTAACGGCATCATTGTAACCCATAATGCAGACAACATGGGCCGAGGAGTAACTGTTAACTCTGGCGGTAAACTCGTGTTATCTGATGGGGAAATTTCAGGCAATAACGCTACTATGGGAGGTGGCGTGTATGTATCTTATGGCACTTTTAACATGGTAGGTGGCACGATTACTAACAACGTAGCAAGTACTGGTGTACAAATAGATTCTTCTCATGTAACAACACAACATGCAGGTTCTCTACACAACGCAGGCGGCAACGGTCCAAATACTGCAACAGGGACAGGCGGTGGCGTATACGTGGGTTATGATGGCTCTTTTAGCATGTTAGGTGGAATAATTACTAGCAATGTAGTTGATCTCGATGGTGGAGGTGTATATGTAGATGCTGCAGCCTCCTTTAGTATGTCTGGCAATGGTATTGTTACTAACAATAACGCTACCCGCCATGGGGGTGGTGTGTACGCAAATGTTGGGTCGTTTAAAATAGCAGGAAATGCAAGAGTTACTAATAACACAACTACTCACCGAGGTGGTGGTGTGCACATGAATTTTGGCTCGTTTAGCATGAGCGGTGGGATGATTAATAAAAACTCTGCTGGTACGGGTGGTGGTGTATACATGAGTTTGGGGTCGCTTAGCATTATGACAGGAGGCGAGATTTCCGGCAACACCGCTAGAGGTGTCATGGAAGTCAGCGGAGGTGGCGGTGTATGCAACGAGGGCAACTTTGCTATTTATGGCGGAGTGATTACTAACAACACGGCCAATAACTACGGTGGAGGGGTATACAATAACAAAGATTTTGAATTATTTGGCGAAGGAGAAGTCTATGATAATACAGCACAAAAAGGTAACAACGTATACAACTACAACAACCTAGAAAGTTACATTGTACCGATAATTTCCATTGTGTTAGTCATTAGCATTACTGGAGGCTTATCAGTGGTATATTACAAAAAAAGAATAGCAAAAAAATAAACCGTTAACATCAACAAATTTTCATGTTTACGACTATTAAAATATTTTTAAAAAACAGAGAATTTGAGGAGAAATTAATATAATGAAGTATAATAAATAACATTAAGTCCACAGCAGACTGAGTTGATGTTAATGAGTAAAGGATCAAAAGTGTTGGATATAGTGTTTCATCCTGCGGTTTTTGCTGTAGCGTTTTTAGCGTGTTTAGCATTGGCAATTATTAATCTTCTTTATAGTGTTTTACCGCATCCTTGGGGTATGCTGCTTTTGATACCTTTGGTAGCTTTTGGTTTTCTTGGTTACCTAGTTGACGAATGGCGATACAAATAACAAATTATTCATACTTTTTAACTCATTATCAAAGTTCATAAACAAAACATAATACTATACAATATTAGTGCAACAATTGCCATAAACTTTACAGTTAAGCATATATCAAAAATGTTTTAATACCATACGTTCGTTAATTAAATCTAATGTCTCAGTTTACAACGAAAAATGGGAAAAGATTATGCGTAGACTATCCCAATATGTTTCAGTATTTGCTGTACTCCTCATAGTTTTCACAGTTTTTAGTTTACTCTCAACAGGTGTTGCCGAGACTACAAATCCAAATCCAAACGTGCTTGACGAAGAACTTCTTCAAAAAATACTGTTCAGTACCGCAATAGATGCTAAACAGTTAGAGTCAGCACACATTCCAAATCCACAGACCACAGACACCTCCATTCCTCTACCTTGTCATGGACCTCATTTAATTTCAGACGTAGATAAAGCTGAAGTAGAAATCAACCAAGTCGTAACGATAACTGGACATATTTATCCGCCAGAACAAAACGCTAGTGTTAGAATATGTTATATCCGACCCGACTACAGTTGGATAGATCAATATGTACCTGCTGACCCTGAGACAGGTGAATTTATATCCACACAGGAGCTAGATATGGGTGGATACTGGAACATATTTCCTAGCCACGGACACATAAGCGATAGACTACACGTCATAGTAACGGATCCTTCAGGTGCCATAGGAGATCCTAGTGATTTTGTAATTCCATTTAAAGTAAACATAGCACTTGTGATAACTGCCATAGCGTTAGTATGCCTTGGAGTTATAACAGCTGTAACTGGTTTTAAGAAAAGAAACCGCAGAATTAGTTCATTAAGAATTTGCATCCAAATCTTTCTTATATGTATAATTTTTACCGGTATGTTTGTTGACCACCAAAACTTTCCTCGGCCCGTACGACAGATTGCCGTGCATGATTTCTTAGTGGGAACAAATGTTTTTGGTGTGGCTATGCCGGAAGGTTTTCCAGCACCCTTCCTTGCTTGTTATTATCCATGTGGACGAACAGTAACTTGCGCAATTTGGGATTTACAAGTGTATATTTATCCTTTCCTAAATACTACTCGCGGTTGGGGTGTAGCATACACCACTCCAGGGGTAACGCGTTTAGCCATAGTTTTTGGCACCCTAATTATAGCGTCTCTTTTGTTGGGCAGGTTTTGGTGTGGTTGGGTATGTCCTTTTGGTTTATATCAAGATGCTTTAACTTACCTTAGAAAACGGTTAAAAATTAGGCATGTTACTTTGCCTGACCGGTTTAGTAGACATTTTCATCAACTTAGTTATGTTGTGTTAGCGCTTATACTTATTATTAGCATTTTGTTTGCGTCGTATTCTATTACAGGTACACAACTTGTTCCTGGAACAGAAGAGGGCGGGTTTATTTACACTTATTATGCTACGCCGTATTGTACTGTGTGTCCCATGAAGCCTCTGTGTCAGTTGATGCAGAATCAAGCAGGAGTGCTTCAGACACAGTGGATATTTAATGGCGTAGGCGATTTTTACCAGTTTGGATGGTATCTTACATCGGTTAACATGATCATTTTGGGCATTGTTACTGTGGCCGCGTTTTTTATTAGGCGTATATGGTGTAGAATTTGCCCCTTGGGTGGTTTACTTGCATTGTTTAGTAGGTTTCCACCGTTTAAGTGGGTTACAGCTGTGCGCTTAGATAAAAATGAGGAGAAATGTACTAAGTGTGGTATATGTAAACGGGTTTGTCCTATGGATGTTAAGGCGGTTTATGAGAATAAGGGTGGAGATGTTATGACTTCACAGTGTATTGGTTGTTTACGTTGTGTAGAGATGTGCCCGTATAAGGATGCATTGAAATTCAAGTTTGCTGGAAAAACTGTATGCAACTCTGGTTTGGGAACTAGATAGTACACTGACACAATTAAATATTAGTTATGTAATTAACGTTTACACAACAGTGCAGAGATTACTTGATAAAACAAAATACATCGTTACACTAATAGAAAGTGAACACAAATTTACACAAAAAATATTAGACTTCTTGCGTAACTGTCATTCTGAGTGTAAGGATTAATTCGAAAATAATTTGAACACATTAAGAACAGAATACTTGAATATTCTTGGAAAATAGCAAATTCTGCCAAAATTTTTGTCCAAGTTATTTGTTAACTGATCCTAAGAAGACTCTTAGTGCATAATTCCTAAATTCCCGAAAATTAACCCCTATGTACAAAAAGTCTACATTTACTCCCCAATTTTGACCTAAAAATTAAAACAAACGCTATTTTTCGTTTTTTCAAAATACGTTACTAATGGCTAATTAGACACTATGTCTACACATAACAGCGTTACAAAAAACCGTTAATTACACGTATTTTTATAATTAAAGACT
>WREZ01000082.1 GCA_009779045.1 Candidatus Bathycorpusculum sp.
CTACTTGGAAGCAACAAAAACTTGACCTGCACAACACTATGACGCAAAAACTAGTCGCAGCATGGACAAAACAAAGAAACTAACAAAAGCTAAACACATACGTTTTTTTTGACTTCAAATAATGCCACACCTCATCTAACTCCACCACTATAGAGGTGGTTTGTTGGGGTTTTGGTTTTTCATAGTTTAAAAGGGTGTATTGTTTGACCCATTTTAGAATTGCTGTTGCGGTTACATGTATTAGTCGTGCTATGGTGCGTAGGGTTAGTCCGTTTATGTATAGTAGTATGGCTGTTTGTTTTTGGGTTTGGGTTTTTCCATGGTGTCTTGTGGGTACAAATTGTCTTCCACATGCTTTGCATCTGTAGCGTTGTTGTCCTTTTACAAAACCAGATTTTAAGACGCTCTCACTGCCACACTTTGTACAAAACATGACAAAACCAGTACATCATAACACACCCCAACATAAAAACGTTACTTAGTTAACACTCTCAAAAAAGTTATGACACGTATAATTTTTTAGTTTTGTGTTATAGGGTGGAGGTCTGCTAACTAACTTTGTTATTTCAGTTTACGTAGATCTTATTTAACCTCTTGTTTCTTTCATAAACTCTTTTTAGTTAGGAGTAGTTCTTTTGCTTTTTCTGTGTATGGGTTTGGAAATGCTTCGTTTGTTAATTTGTTGCCTTCATTAAAAAAATCGTCAATTCCTTTGCCCATGGCTTTTCCTCGTGCTGTGTGTTTGTCTAGTGCAAAATCTGGTATAGGTGGTGTTTTGTTGTTTTCTCTTTCATTGTACACAATGGTTTGTAGGTCGTCGGTTATTCTGCTTTTTTGGCTACGGCATAAGCACACGATGGCGTTTATTAGGTATATTTTGTATGCTGACTCTGCTAGTTTGGATTTTTCGGTTTGATATTGTTTTTGTAGATAATCTATGAGTAGGGGCATTAGGGGGTTTGCGGGGCCTATGTCTTCTGAGGCTATGATTTTTAGGCGGTTCCAAAGCATTGTGGGGTTAAACTCTTCTAGTTCAACTGCAAAGTGTGCTGCCTCATACTCCATGCCTCTGCGAACACATTTCTGTAATGCACTAAGTAATTCATAATGATCATAGCCCTGTTTAGTGTTTGCCATGCCTCTTCCTTCTTTTACTATTGTTTACAAAGATGAAATATGTTTAAGCAAATAAAACTTGGCCTGCTCCAAACTTGTAACAATGATGTCTGGTTTTTCTTTTTGTAATTCTTCTTTACTGTATGCTCCTGTGGTAACTGCAATGCAGCTCATGCCTGCAGCTTTAGCGGCTTTAACACCAAAAAGAGAATCCTCCACCACTATGCATCTCTCTGGATGGGTGTTTAATTGTTTAGCGCATTTTAAGAAAATTTCTGGATGGGGTTTAGACTGCTTAACTGTGTCACCTGTAGCAATTGCCTGAAAATATTTCTCTACACCCTTATCATGTATTAAAGTGTCAATTACTTTTTTGTTATTCATTGAAGCTAAGCCAATTTTAATTTTGTTTTGTAACATTTCTAAGAGTTCAATTGCGCCTAAAAAAAGTTGCACCTGCCATTTTAGCTCAATTTGAGTTTGGCTCTTATATTCAACTAGTTTTTTAATAGTTAATTCATCTATTGGCTGGTTTGTTTTTTGCAGTATTTCTCGAAAAGTTTCTGCAGCACCAATACCCATACGACGCTCAATATAATCATTAGAAACGTTAGTTATGTTTACTGTTTTTAGGGCTCGTTGAAAAGAGGTTACAACAGCTGTACGCGTATCCGCTAGGGTTGCGTCCCAGTCAAAGATTACTGCCTCAATGATTATAGTTGTTGTTGTCATGTTGTTATTGTGGTGTTTTTATGTTAGGTTGAGTTTTTCGCGGATTTGTGTGCTTTTCTTTGTTGCTTCTTCTATGGCTCGTATCATGGCGGGTCTGATTTGGCTTTGTTCAATTTGGTAAATAGCTTCTATGGTTGTTCCGCCAGGTGTGGTTGTCATGTCTTTAATTTTTGCTGGGTCTTCATTTAGGTCTATTACAAGTTTTGCAGTGCCTAATATGGTTTGGGCGGCACTTTTTTGAGCAATATTTCGTGGTAAACCCACTTTAAGACCTGCATATGTTAATGCTTCCACTATAACAGACATGTATCCTGGACCACTGCCACTAACAGCTGTTAGAGCGTCCATGTATTTTTCTTCCACTTCATCACAGATACCCATCATATTTAGCAAAGTTTCAACTTTCTTTTTCTCTTCTAATGTAACATTTTCTTCACAACAATACGCAGTATATGATGCCTGCACCATAGCACCCAAATTAGGCATAATACGCACAACTTTAGCATCAGGAACATGTGTACGCAAAAACGCTAAAGGCACTGTTGCAGCAACAGAAATCACCAATTTACCACTCACTTCATTGCTAATTTCTTTTAAAACCTTCCTAACATCTCCGGGCTTTACAATAACAAAAATAACATCAGCATCCATAGCCGCTTTACAGTTATCCAACCCCGTTTTAACCCCTAACCCTTGCAATTCATCTAATTTCTGAGTTTGAATATCCACAGCAGATATTTGACCACTACTATAACCACTTTTAATAAGACTCTTAATTATAGCACTCCCCATCATACCTGCACCGATAACTGCAACTTTATCCATCATCATCATCATCATAATACTCACTTACCATTTAAAACATAAAGTTACTCTTTAAAATTTTGTTTCCTAACCCTTTAATTATTGTAAGTTTACCAATTTTTCAAACACTTCCCTTACCGTAGCGGTTGACGCATTAGTTTTTATACCTCTGGGATTAAAATGAGTTTGTACCACTTGATAACCACCACTATTTTGCAGAGCTAACACAAAAGATTGTATAGCTGTTGCAGGTAAACCCAATTTTTTACCCACATTATCTAACACATAATACGTTATAGGCGCTTCTGCTTCAGCTTGTATGGTAGTTAAAAATTTGTTAATTCTACGACTATTTCTCTTAAACGTAACCGCTTGACTCTCTATAAGAACCTGATTAATGTAATCTTTATTGTTTATGGGGCCAATCCATAATGGCCCGGCATAATCCATTTTTGTACCACATTGCGGACAAATTAAACTATGAAAAGCTTGTTGACTGGTCTCTCTATGTAAACAGTTAAAACAATGCAGTATATAACCCATGTTTTTGAGGCTTTCATCAGCTTTTTGGCATCCATAACTTATTTGAACATAAACCCTAATGTAATGATCACTACTATGACTTAAGAGAATTTTAACTCCAATATCATGCTTAGCAGCCATTTGCGCTATACAACCCGATAAAAGCCTAACAGCTAACTCATGACAATACTCAGCACGCATAGGTTTGCCCCCATACTTTCTAATACACGCCTTTGTATGCACACCACAAAGAGGCGCTAAATCTGTAGCTGTTACCGCAAGCAAACCCCCATTTTTAAGCGCCCTAACAGCTGAATCCAAAAACGGCACAGGCGTACCAAAAGGATCAATATCTACAATATCAAAACGCTTTTTAGGAGACGCATTACAACTAAGAACACTATTAGCATCCTTATGCTCCAAAACAACCCTAC
Source organism: Candidatus Bathycorpusculum sp. (assembly GCA_009779045.1). Taxonomy (GTDB): domain Archaea; phylum Thermoproteota; class Bathyarchaeia; order Bathyarchaeales; family Bathycorpusculaceae; genus Bathycorpusculum; species Bathycorpusculum terrae. The sequence goes on from WREZ01000082.1 coordinate 3,609, forward strand.
CCTGCAAACCATTATGCGCTACATTATACTGAGCCAACTCATAAGCATGATAATTTATATCACTCAACAAAACATGCACCACACCTTCAACCTCCATGGCATAACGAATACCCCTAATACCCTGACTAGTCAAAGGCTCACAAATACTTATATCATGATTAACTAAACGCTGATACGCCCTAAACGCTAAAACCGATAAATCCCTATTAAACTCCATAACAGGATTATAAAAAACAGGCGCCCTAGACGGCGCATAATCCGAAGGCACAACACCATAAGCCGACAACTTTGGCACCAAAACCTCAACTTTACCCTCAGTAACCATTTCACTTGGAAAACCCGCCACATAACCTTCAACCATAAACAATCAACCAAACATATTGAAAGACTTAATTTACCATATTAGACTTATGGTCTACCAAAACAAAACATTACAAAACAACATTTACTCCAACTAAACACATTTTAGTATAGATACCCCTCATGTTGCTTTATAATTGTTATGTTAAAACACACTAAAGCTGGTTATCTCAAGTTTTCATTAACAGCGTATAGTATAGCAATAACAGTAATAGTTAGCCTATGAGTTGTTTTAGTTTAGGTATTTTTTTAAGGGGTATGATGATGAGTAAGCAGAGTATTAGTGTTATAGTTGCGGTGAGTGGTACACTAATGATAGGGTCAATAGTTGAGCCAGTTAGTACAAAACCAAAGAAGCCATGCTTTAGTGCGTAAACAAATATCATATGCAAAAGGTAAATTGGCAGAGTGTTTTCGCTGATTACATGTATTATACGCTGTGTCCATGAGGTTTTTTCTATTTTAGCGGTGCTTTTGGGTTTAGCATAACTGTTTATCAGTATAAAGAGTGCTAAGGTAGCTAAAATCATAGGTGGACTATTGTTACCTTGGAAAAAGAATGCTGTATCACTACCACTACTGCTCCCATCTATAAGATACGTTGCAATAGCTGTTAGAGCAAAACCTAAAACGGTAAGACTAAAAAGAATCCAACGACGAATTTGCACTTTAACAAGATAAGCACCTATCACAAAGTAACCAACACATAAGGGAATAAGAAAAACAAGCGCCTCCAAAGAAGTTTGATACCCGCTTAAAAATTCTATTAACGATAGTACCGCAGCTCCTAAAAACCATACACATATAAAATATTTGAAAAGCTTATCCGTAAAATGAGCCACCATAACACGCAATAGAGGCGTTATAAAGTAAAGACCACACAACATGTACAGATACCAAAAAGTAGGATAAGGCCCTTTCAAAAGACCATTTATAAAAAATTCCTGTGTAGCAGGCTGATTTTCAACATAAAGCCCCCAAAGAAAAAAAATAACACCCCAAAATATGAAAGGAATACCAATACGAGTAAACCGCTTCTTAAAAAAAGTACCAATATCTTCATCTAACTTTGAAGGCGCAAGCAATAACGCTCCTGACAACATTATAAAAAAAGGCACACCCAATTTACCAATTATCTGATAAATATCAACAACTATCCACCAACGCAAAAAACCTATATCACTTACAGATTGAGTAAACACATTATTGACATGAAGCAGAATCACTGCAAATATTGCCACTACACGAATTACATCTACATTTATAGCAGATATAACATTCTGCTTATCCATCAACCAATAAACTCCAATAGACAATATACAATTTACAAAATTATACCTTACGGAAACCACACAATATTAATCTGTGAAAATAAAAAAAGCAATTTTTCCACGTTTAGAGAGGTAGCGCCATTTTTTATAACCTTAACTGCACAAATTGTGAGGTAATACAATGTTTAAAATCTTGTTATTGTGCTCTTTTCCGAAAAGCAAGCAAGAATTGGCGCATAAAACAACTTTCAACGTATTACCCTATTACCGTAATACAGAATAAGAGATTTTTACCTCTAATTTGGCTTATTTTTCAGAAAGAAACGTAACAACAAGGTTTCAGCTATTGTATTACCCCAAAAACTGGGCAGTTAAGGTTCATAATTTCAATGGTTTTAACACTCTCTATATGGGTATTCTACATATTTTAAGAGTGCCATGTTTAGGGCGAGTACTGTTTTTCGCAATTTTATAGGTTTTAACTCTTCGCTATATGATGATGGACATATGTTATTTTGACTAACTTTTGACGTTTTAAAATCTTGTAGAAACCATTACACCAACCTTTCTCTCTGTAAGTGAAAACTCAAAAAAACGGAAGATTAAAAAGTAGCTATTTCTCTCTTTTATAGCAGTTTAACTTTTAGTTAACTATATATCTAGCGGTGTGTATTGTTACGTGGTGTTTGTACTGCCCAACCCCACTTCAAAAGAAATAAGAGAAAAAATAATCCAACACAAACAAAACAA
>WREZ01000083.1 GCA_009779045.1 Candidatus Bathycorpusculum sp.
GATTTTGGAGGTGAAGCTTTTTCCGCTGCCTGATTTGCCCATAACTATGACATTTTGATTCATCCGCAAATGCGGATCAAACACTATAGGCGCACCTGTTAGTTGGTTGATGCCCAAAAAGACTCCGCCAGGTGACTCTATCAAGTCGGCTGAGACGAAGGGGAAGAACGTGCTGGCAGTAGTGGTGTCAACAACCAGTTTTTTGCCTATGGTACCGTTAGCAAGTTCTTGTTGGAAATATGTTGGACAATCAAGGCGAATAAAGCGGGATTGCAGGGTATCTCGTAGTTTCTTTGTTTTTACTTTAAGCTCCTCAAGGTTATCAGCTTCAAGGGTGAGGTTAACTTTTAACTCAAACAACCGTGTACCCCCTGTTATTAGGCCTTGGTAGGTGGCTTGGGCCATGTCATGTTTGAGTTTGATTTCCTCTTTAGGCAGACGGCCTTTGGATTGATCTGCTAACAAAATACTTTTGAGTAAACGTAAGTATTTGCCCATTTGCGTGCTAGCCACTTCAGGCGGTAGAGGTTTAACACTGATTAGCACTTTTTCACATAAACCGTAGAGTTCACTGACAAATCCAGGCAAGAGTTTACCGGGCAGTTGGTAGACCGTGAAAGTTCGTTGGAGTTTGCCGTTTTCAAGTTGAAGGTGCTTGGGAAAAGTTTTAGCTACGTTTGGTTTAGGAAGTTCAATTAGGGGTTGTTGCTTAAACCCACATTGCTCAATTAACCAGTCAATAGGTTCTTGGGTTTGGATATAGAAGCGGTAATAAGTGGTTGTGAACTGGTTTTCGGTGATTTCAAGGGTTTTTTGGGTTTTTACAGCAGTTAGTTTGGCTTGGCAGGGCAAGCTGTTTAAGAGGCGTTGGAAGCGGCCAAGGGTTTCTTGTCGTTTCTGTTTTGGCAGCATAACATAGTTTACGGGAAACACTTCATAGGCGCAAACGGGTTGTGGGGATTGTTGGTTAAGTTTAGCTTTAAGCAAGAGTTTTTTGTGCATTCTGAGTTACCTCTTCTTCTTTGTTTGTTTTTTGGGGGTTGACTTGTATGGTTATTTGTTGGATGATGTCAGGATGGTCTTCGGGTTGGATGTCTATTTGAAAACGTCCGGGGTGATCAGGCGTGAAATAAGTACAAAAGTAGCCTTCTTGATCGGTTGCACCGTTTGAGTGAGCGGTGTTGTTTACGTTGACCTTGAAATTTTTACCTGATAGAATTTTTCCTGAAAAATCCTTTAGAACACCAACCACCTTTACAGGAGCACCCAAAGTTGCGGAGAGTAGCATAGATTTTGAGGCTTGCTCCATAGATGGCTTACCCTTAGTTGGAAGGGAGAGTTTTGGTTTTGTTGTTGTCTGTAAAAATCTTTTGATAAAATAGAGCAGGTGCGCTTCAGGAGAAACTGTTTTTATTTTTCTTGTAAAGAGGGCGGCTCCAGTAAAAAATATACCACCCGCAACAACAATTTTAAGCACCAGATCTCCAAAGGCAAGAGAAGCTATCCAAGCTAACAACCCAAAAACTAAAAAGATGCCCATCTGACGAATAGAAAACCTGCCCACAGGCGTATCAAGCATTTGCTCATTAAGAAAACCAACATTTTCAAACCACAAAGTCGTTACTAACTCAGACAAACAACCCACCCCTCCCAAACACACTTAACAAAACAAAACAACAAGGTTGCTCACTGAAACTTCCAACTATGATACCAGACATACTAACATCACAACCCCTATACGTAGAAATTTAAAAACCCACAAAATCAGCAAACAACAAACTATGTTTACAACCAACACAACAATTAGGCGAAGTCTAATCCAAAACAACAAAAACAGCTCCAAAAACACATCTGAGCGCAGAGTAAGTCTGCTTACAAAAACATTGACAGTTAAAAAAAATAATAAAAGATTATTATATAGAGAGGGAAAGTAAGTCCGCTTACAGCGCACCGTTTTTAGTGCAGGATTTGCAGACAATTCTATTGATTTTGGCGATGTTTTTAGAAGAACCTGTTAGGCCTCCTCTAATCGGGGGTCATTTAGGTTTTCTTTTAGTTCCTGTACTGTGTAGAGTTTAGGGTCGATATCAGAGGTGGAAAATATAAAGAACTCATCGCTAGCAAAGTATCCATAGTTAATTGCCACATCACGGCCATAGGCTTCAAAATCAAAGTACGTATATGCACACACCCCATCCCCTAACTTACATTGCTCCAAAGCCACCTTAAGATCAGAATTAACCCCATCAAGTAAAGCATAACCAAGTTTTTCTTCTTTACTTCCCCAAGAACCCTCAACCAACTCTACATACAAAAGATCATTAATTTGCTCACACGTATTGAGAATACTTGAAATGCCTTTTAGACCATTTGCGTCACAATATGCGGCAGCTAAAGTTTTTTCGGCTTCACTCATTTGTTCAAGCTTCACAGCCAACACGTTAAGGTCATAGAGGTTTTCATATTCGCAGAGATTAAAGTCCGATTCAAAATCATGTATTGTAACCTCTTCGTATTGTTTGTTTAGTCCAACTTTGTTTTTTAGGAAAGCATCGATTTCATTGTTAGATGTAGGAAGGTTGAGCCAGTCGCCCATGAGTTTACCCTCGTTATATCGGCCAAGATTGGCAACATAGACTCTGATTTGGGGGTTGATTGTTTGTTGTTTGGAAAAATTTTGTTCACACATAGTTTTAACTCCTTGTTTTTGTTGTTGGCTTCTGTGGAACTCGATCGGCTGGTTGGCTGGCTGTGGTTTAGGGCTTGTTTGGTAGACGATTTGGGCAGAATTATGGATTGTTGGGGCTTGTGGGTTGTTTTGGGCTTGTTTTTATGTTTGGAGGTGTTTTCCCATCATGGTTTGTTTGGATAAATTGTTTTTGAGGTTTTCTCGTTTGATGTTATTGTTTTCCCGTTTTTTCCCAGTTTACATTTGCTTTTTGCTGTTTTGTTAATTCCTGTTTTAGAGGTATTTGATTGTTTTAGCTGTTAGAAAGGGCGTGTTTTGTGTTTGAAGTTGTTTTCCCACTATCGTTTTGTTGAAAAAGTTGTTTTTGGGGTTTTCCCGTTTGATGTTTTTAGAATTTTAGAGCACAAATAGAGTTTGCACTGAGAAGAAAAACGGGTTTTTCCCACATTGAAATACGCCTTAACGCCGGCCAGCAGTCAACAGACAAGATGTTCCACAAAGGAAGCACCCTATCAATATGCCAAACTATTTAAATCAAGAAAAAACCGAAAAACAACAACTAATAAACTTGGAACAAATCGGAACTACATACAGTGTGTATTACTGAACAAAACACGGCCTACAGTCAATCCTACTGAGTGATAACAAACTCCCCCTTTACTTTAACAAATTAACCCAAGAATTATTGTTTTTATCCTTCAAGGTTTTACGTAAACTGTATGGTGTTACAGAACCAACTACAGTAGATATATAGGGAATTAATCCAACGACAGCATCAAGTGTACAATAAAGCATATTGGTTTTCCTTTTTTCCCATTTTTTATATTTTGCAAGAGCTTCATTTGCTTTTACAACATCACATTTTATTTTATTTGCTATATCATAATCGCCTTCCTGTAAACAGGTCAACCAATCAAAAAACACCTCTCTAAAGGAGATTATCTCTGGCTGTTTACGTAAGTATAAAACATCTCTAATGCTTTCGGGGATAGGAAATTCGTTTATTTGAGGGGTAAGATCAAGTTGAAGTATATATCGAATATTATCTGAAAAACTATTAAGATCCGGTACATCTTTAAAATTGTGTTTTTTATTTATATGTGATAATCTTCCGTTATAAAAGCAGATTTCTTCAGTCTGTGATAACTTTAAGCCAAGTGCCAAAGCATCCCTTATCTCTCTAAGAATAAATACATTCGGATTAAATCCCGATTGTGGACCTGTCCCTAAAGGATTACGAAAGAAAGAATCATAATCAACGGCGGCATTAACTTCGAAATAGCTTGTATGTAAAATATCTTTTGAAAGATAGTTTACCATGGATTTCTTATTATTAGCCATAAAATCAAGTGAAATATCCGTAAAATATTTAATACCCGTATTAGCAAATTCGTTATATTTGTCCACGCGCTTAAATAGATGGAACTTCTCTTCGTCAATTAAGCCAGTGTTAGCAACTTTATCGAGCGGAAAATTTACTATACTCGAAGTCATGGTTTCTTCAAAAAGTACCATCAAGAACAATAAATGTTTTTTATCATAAATTCGATGACTAGAACTAAAATCAAAAGTGCTAGATACATCAAAACCACAAGGACGAGTGTCGAAGCTATGTGTGATAAACCCTTCTTTGACCATTAACTCTGTCCAATGGTGAGATGCTACTTCTCCAAGGCAAAGAATCTTTTTCATACTATGTACCGCCTTAATCAGTTATTACAGTGATAATATCGTTATTAAGAAATCCTGGTACATTTAGTCATATCTTTAGTTTGTCGTTCATTATGGACGTTATATCCCGCTACATTTGATCGATATATTATGACAGATAAGACAAACTATGCCCGATTAGTTTTCGTTTAGTCCGTTGACTTTGATGTTGTTTTTTTCAATCATATTTTTTGTTTCTTCATCAAACAGACCAAAGCTATGTTCTTCTAGGTAATTTCTTGCGCAAAGATAGCGTTTACCACCTACCGACTTAAGTCTAAAACGCCAACCCGCACTCACAAAAGTCAGTATTGAACGTTCTTTAGATGTGTCACCTACCGATTGTTGCTGACTAATTTCAGATTCCTTTAAAGAAGAAGACTTTGTTATTTTTGAAGAATATTCAAGAAGTGGGCTGGGTAGATCTGCAGACTGCTCAATATCTTCAAGTTCAAAATGCTGTTGGTTGTCTTTGGGGATGTTGTTTTGTTGGTTGTTGAGTGTGTTTATGATTTCTATGGTTGCCATTTCGGGGTGGTTAGGTTCAAATTTGGCGGCATTAGCTACTAATGTGGCGTTCCATTCCCAAAGCTTCTCTTGTAGCTTTTTCTCATCGCTTTGGCTGGGTACGATGAACACTGTGGGAAAGCCCATTTTTCGGTTACGCTGATAATTACTCTCTAGTCTATCCCAATGTCTTTGTGGATAGCATTCCACTTCCACAGCAAAGCTACGTGGGTAATCCCATTGCGTGTGGTCTATGTAGCCCTTCGCACCATCAACCCTTGCAGCAGGTAGTGTAGGTGTAACGTAGAGGTCTGCGAGGCTTTCATCGGTTTCGCCATCGTCTATGCGTACAATCCAGCCGTTCTGCCAATAAATTTTGCGTTGCGTCATAATAGCCAAAATATGATTAACACCACCTGCCTTCTCACCTCTAAACGTAGTATCCAAAAGCCGCTTAGCCTTACGGTCACTTAGATCTAAGCGCCACAACCGTGTACGTACCTCTTTAGCTCGTAGCTCTTTTTTGCCATACGCATAGGTCTCTTCGCGTAGTTGGCGTACGGTTTCTTCTTTAACACTTAGCCAAGCCTCTCGTTTGTTGTTGTCTACTGCGAGGTTTTTTAGCGCATTTGCAAAACCCATATCGCTGAGCACATAGGGCTTAGGTTTGGTTGGATCATACAAAAGCTGCTTCTGCAAAGCTTCCTCATCCATTGAACCCCCATTTAGTCGAATTGTTAGAAGGATTACCCATTCAGCGGGTGTGACGGCCCAATCTAGAAAGGCGCTTTGCACTGATTGGTTTTTAACTTGCCCCATCAGCTCATCTACATCAACTTGTTGACCGTATTTTTTAAGACTATAACAGATTACAGCCTCAGGGTTGTTGGGGCCTGTTTTGTAGTCGAGGGTTTCTAGGACTTGGTATTCGCGGTTGCCTTTGAAGGGTGTGGAGACAAAGAACAGGTAACGGGGTAGGTTCATTAGGGTTTGGTAGCCGTAGGTTTTGGGGTAAAACTTTTCAAGTGCTCTAGCAGTATCCTCCCCAACTCTAAACGATACAATGGTTTCACA
>WREZ01000084.1 GCA_009779045.1 Candidatus Bathycorpusculum sp.
AGGGTTTTTAGATTTACCAGTTCGCTTACGTTTAGGGTACCGGTTAGTTCGTTGCAATCACATGTAAGTCCTGTGATTGTACTATTTTGTTGGGTGGTTAGGGTGATTGTGTGAGTACCCAAGTTGGGGCTAACATATTTATGAGTGTAGGTGGCGCCGGTTTCTATTAGGGTTGTTTCTTCTTTTTTTCCGTCTTTCCAATCGATTTCTATTTTTCCGGAGCCTTTTACATTAAAATGTATGAATGTTTTTGCTGTTGTTAGTGTCACTTGGGTCATGATATATCATTTAATATTCGACATATTTGCAGTATTTACATGTATTTGTTTGTTACATTTGGTTTTACGGGTATTGTTTATTAAATTTAGTTATTCCATATTTTAAATGGGTCACACTTTTCAAGTAAGAAGAGTAAGTCTTGGTTAGACGGAGATTGAGAAAAACTCAAAGCATTGATGATGGCTAAGAAGCGAATAGAAGGAAGTGCTGTTATTGATATATGGACTCAAACACAGTCGATAGAAAACGTTCTACCATTGGTGAAACCGTTACCAAAGGCTTGTGCGGGTGAGTTGCAGGAAAAAACCAAAGGTGACCCTTTAGACATGAAGTGAATAAAATTTTGGTATGTCCCTATGGGTTAACTTTCACAGGCTAACGCTATTTCAATTTGATGTACGGTTTGAATTAAGTATTTTTCTTTCCTTTCACAACCGTATTTATGACAACATCTTGATAAATAACACCGTATGAACTCAATCAGCCCAAAAAAAGTTAACCGGTTAATGGCGGCATCAAAAATTAGCAGATTTTAACCGGATTCGAACCAGTGTCTCCCGAATGTCACGCGGTTGTCCACAAACAAACAGATGTCCTAAACCATGCTAGACGATCAATCTGCTATTACCCGTAAAGCGTCAAGCAGTTATTAAACCTTTCCCAGATAGAGACTTTAGGGCTTTCTCAGAAATTCCTAAATCCCCAGGTTTTAGGCACTACAATACCTATTTTTTACAGATATTTTTTGCTCTCTGTTTGGTTCACTAATTATTACTTCTTTTTCGTATACTTTACATTTAAGACTTCTCATAACAAACATGCTTCTTCTACATAGAAGGCATCACCCAACTCTTGCTTAAGACGTGCAAAAACAATTAAAGACAAAAACTGCAAAAGCAAAAACCCCCTAAGCGCCTCTTCCCGATACACCCACAAAGACAAAAAACCAACATCACCCTTAGGGAGTGTCGGAAAATAAAATTGACAGAACCTAGAGGAAGTATGTTGTTGTTCCATTGTGTTTTCCAAAAAGCGTCAATTTTATTTATCGACGATCCCTTAATAGCTTTTTGTTTTGTTTGGGTGTGAATGTTTATTAGGTAGTTGTGTGGTGGTGTGTTAGGTTTGCCGGCCAGAGGGCGCGGGTTCCACCTGATCCCATTCCGAACTCAGAAGTTAAACCGTGTTCCGTTCCCAACTGTAGTGCGGTCTTCGGCCGCGTGAAATCGGGAAAGCTGGCTGCCTACTTGTTTTAATTTTTAGGTAAAAACATGGGCTATATTTAGCATATCTTTATTACTAAGCGGCTATAGTTTTTTGAGAAGTGGTGTAAAACGTGACTTTAATTCCCATAAGTGATATGATAACTAGAGTAACTTCAAATGTTCCCATTTATTCTAACCAATGGTTCGGTGGTGGGAACGGAAATGATTGGACGGCCTATTTAGGTTTTCTTAGCATGATTTTCTTTGTCTTTATACTCTTTTATGGTCAAAAGCTTCAAACACGTATGATGATGCGTGATGTGGAGAGTAGTTTATTTAAGCTCAAGTTTATCAAAGAGGAGGGCCGTAAAATGGCTATTGAAACGTTAAAAGAAGTGGGTAAGTCAACGGTGGATATTGCGCCACGTGTTGATAGATGTTTAGACTATTTCACTATTAGTCCTCAGAGCATGGATCCTGCAGGTATTGTTGCTAAACTTGATCACATACTTGATGTTAGGGATCAGCGGATTAAGGATGATGTAAAGCTTATTGCGCCACAGTGTGAGGGTGCACAGTTAAACAATATGGAAAACACTCTTGAGGCGGCTATGGCGTTAAATTATATCTATAAAATTGTGCGTCACTTCTATATTCAAGGTAAAAAGACCATGAGTCTTTACATAATTATGCAACTGCAAATGATTTTGCCGTTAGTTATGAAGGAAGCTGAGGCTTATTCAGCTGCTTTGAAGGCTTTCTCACTTGGGCAACCAATAGGCGATAGTGTTGGGCCACTAATTGCAAGCAGATTAATGCTTGGACAAGAAGTGCGTAAAGTTCCCAAAGATTGTGTTTCTGCAACTGTTCCATTTGAAGGCCGCACAGCCATAGTTATGAAAGCAGAGGGTCCAGGCGGAAATTGCGGCAAACCTGGCGATGCTATAGAGACTATTATTGAGGAACATGAGGGTAAAATTGCGATGCTAATTATGATTGACGCAGGCCTAAAACTTGAAGGCGAAGACGTCGGTGAAGTATCAGAAGGCATCGGCTCAGCAATAGGCGGTCCAGGTGTAGACGCATACAAAATTGAAGAAAAACTCGTCAAATACAAAATCCCAATAAACGCCGTCATTATCAAAGAAGACATAGGCGATGCAGTCTCACCAATGCGCAAAGAAATACATGAAGCAGCAGATAAAGCAATAGAACGCGTACGAGAACTAGTCGTAGAACGCACCAAAGAAGGCGATACGCTAATCATATTTGGCGTAGGCAACAGCATAGGAATAGGACAATAAAAAGAAGAGAGGAAAAAGTATGACACAAAATCAAACAACAACAAATGCAAACAAAATCTCAAACTATCTAATGTTTATAGTTATAATTGTCATGGGACTTGCTATTGTAGCATTATTTAGCGCTGTATATGCATATACAGTAGAAAATATGGTCTATGAGGCAGGATTTATGGCAATAATTGGCATATTTGGACTAGCTTTATCAGCAGTAGTCCTTTACCAAAATAGCAAAAGAAGTGCTGCCCTAAAAATTGAACCTCCAAAAGTTATGACCTATATCGAATGCAAAAACTGTAACACAAAAACCTCAAGAGAATTCCAAAGAGGCGATTTTGTCTTCAAAGAACTCGACGCATGCCCAAAATGTCCAGAACAAAAACAAATGATAACAGGCGTCTATAAAGAAATAAAAGAAAAAGAAAAAACATACACAGTCTAACCTAACCCTTCCTTTTTTAGGGCTATATTTATCAGCAAACATCTAACAAGTTTTTGTTTTCAGAATACTAAAGTATATTGTAGGAACATGGAGTATTTTACAGCTGTTGTTTTTAGTGTTTTAAAGCTGTTTTCACTAAATAATAGAAAAGACCTTACCATTATTGAAGAGTTTTCCAAATTTTGTTATAAGTAGAGACCTTACAGGGTCATTAAACCATCTGCGACTTCACTAACACACTAACAAAAAAACAGCGTAACTTACAAAAAAGTATACCTTTAACTCATACACATAATTTACAATATTATTACAAATGGTGAAAAAGTTACTTGCATATAAAAGTCTTAAGGAAGGTGTGTTTAGGTTAGGACTTCGCATTCGTCTTTTTTTATTAATAGTGTATGTTCGGCTTGTGCAACGGGTCTTTTGCTGGCTTCAACAAATACGGGGTAACTCGTTACAATTTTTGACTGTAAAAGTTCCTTAAAAGCTTCAGCATAATGCGCTTTAGGTACAATGTCAGTTAACCAACGTTCAGCAAACGGTAAAGTGTGAAAGTTAGTTTCTATATGTTTTAACAGTTGTTTGGCGTAAGTGTTTTTTACTGATTTTGCGCGGACAAGGCGAAATATGGTTTTTTGGGGACTGTCATCAACGCGAGCAATCGCATCGGGCTGGGTAACGAAGGGTTCAACTGCAAAAATGTCGCCTGTGTGTACTTTATTTGTAGCTAAAGAGGCAACATTAGGAATACTGGTGCCGGCATGAATTAAATATCGGCCCACGGAGTGCCCAGTAAGATTACTTATAGGCTTAAACCCATGATTTCTAATAACAGTCTCAATAACGCCACCTATACGACCAGTTGACATGTCATCATGAATGTTATCAATTACTGCTTTAAGAGCCCGCTCAGCAGTTACAGTCATACTCCTACCCTCCGCATTAAAAGACACCGTAAACGCCGTATCCGTCACATAACCATCAACATGCACACCCATATCAACCTTAACAGTAGAACCCACAGGAATTACACTTACATCCCCAGGAGGAGAAGTATAATGTGCCGCAACATCATTAACACTAACATTACAAGGAAAAGCAGGAACCCCACCCTTCACACGAATAATCTCCTCCGCCCGCTCACACACCTCCAAAACAGACATGCCCTCCCGCACATAACCACGCATCTCCTCACGAGCCGCACACAAAACCCGCCCAGACAAACGAAACTTTTCCAACTCTTCCAAATCATAAGACATACAATAACCCTTCAAACAACACCAATACACTAAAAAACTTAAATTTATCCCACAAAAACAAACAAAAACAACAACAAAAAAACAAAAACCACCACCACAAAAAACACAAACAAAAACCCAAAAGACAACAACAACAACACTACAAAAACACTTACAACACTTATGATGATGGTTAATTAGATAATTAACGCTGTACATCCAATAAATTTAAATTCTTTCGCTTAGTCTTTATGAAAAAGATTATCGTTCGGGAGGTAGCTCAGCCTGGCAGAGCTCTCGAGCCCGTTAACTCGCTTAACGGACGGAGAAGCTGTAGAGGTCTACCCACGGTGGGCTTCATTCTAGCCTGTCTAGGCCACAGAAACCGAGCTGTCGCAGGTTCAAATCCTGCTCTCCCGACCAAAACATTCACCATAAAAGAAAGTCGTATTGCTGTTGCTATGTATTAACGGTTTTGTGTTTATGTCTTTTAGGATTCATTGAGAAGTTTTTATATTGCACCTAAAAGAGATTGACTTTGGAGATTAAGGTTTTGCAAAAAGGAGAAATATTTGAAATTATTAACAGAAATCCTGTTCTTTTTCTGGCTACCATAGAGGGAGCAGAACCGCGTGTTCGAGGCATGATGCTATATAAAGCAGATGAGTTAGGGATTGTTTTTCATACTGGTCCACATAAAGATGTTTATCACCAAATTATAGAAAAACCCAATGTGCAAATGTGCTTCTATGACGCAACACAAAACATACAAATCCGTGTACGTGGCACCCTTGAAAAAATAGATGATAAAAACATTAAAGAAGAAATAGCAAATCACCCAACCCGCGCATTTATGCAAAACTGGAAAGCAAAATGTGCCACACAAGAGGAATTTTACAAAATGTTCTCTGTTTTTCGCCTAAAAAACGGCAAAGCAAACGTATGGACATTCCAAACAAACTTTGCACCAAAAGAAGACATACAACTCTAAAAATAGTTAAACCATAAATCATCAAAAAAAGATGCCAAACCTAAAGTTTGACACTTTTCTTCTTTAACAATCAAGAATCACTGCCAATTTCGTCATAATTACATTTTGGCAGGGTGCAACACATTTTTTGTGTTCTCTAAAGATACATAAGCAATTAAACAGCATTTTAGAAGGTTAGTGGATTAAGAAGATCTGTATTAATTAGGGGTTATAGTTTGTTTTTGAGTTGGCGGGTTTTGTTTTTGGCTATGTCTGGGGCGAGTTTGAGTATGCCTGTTAGTGTTTTTGGGATTGCTGTGTTTAGGTTGCAGGGGTGTATGCAGTAGCAGTTGTTTATGTTGTTTCGGGTGGTTTGGGCGGTTTTACTGTTCCATAAGGTGAGCATGTCAAAATTGTGGTTGCGGATGTTTGTGAAGGGTTGAGTGTATTCGCAGGCGGCAACATCACCGTTGGCGTGGAGGACCATATCTATGTTTCCTGCTTGGCAGGTTACTAGTTTTTTGTGTTC
>WREZ01000085.1 GCA_009779045.1 Candidatus Bathycorpusculum sp.
GGTTTTTAGTCCATGAAGTTCTAGTACAGCATCTTCTAGGTCACGGGCAGAGAAATGTACATATCGACTCGTCATTTTACTACCATAGGTCCAACCAGCGAATTGTTCAAGTCGGGCTTCGGTGAAAACTTTAGCCATAGCAGTTAGAGAAGTATGGCGATATAGGTAGGGCCATATGTCTTTTTTTATACCCCCCTTTTGAGCTATACGTTTGATTATCGCACTGAAATGTCGATAACTTAGACGTTTTCCTAAATGATTATTGTCTAGGGCACACCATAGAGGCGCATCAGGTTCGGTCTTGTTGGGGTGATCTTCTAACCATTCCAGTAAAGATTTACAGGATAGAACCAGAGGTATACGTTTGATGCCGGTTTTACCATTTGCAGCAATAAGACAGTACTCATCTTTGAATATTACACTACAAATAGTCATCGTTAAAAGCTCCCCAGGTCGCAGGGCCGCTTCAAAGAGCACATACAACATTGCTCTATCACGCTTATTAGTGGATGCTTTGATAATTGCAGCAAAATCATCAGGGGTAAGCAGGCTTTCAGGGGTTACGCGAGAATCCTTTTCTTTCACTGCTAAACTAATCCAACTAACCTCTGAGGGCAAGGGAGTGCCTTTTACACAACTATCAACTTTAGCGTATTGAACAAGTTTACGCAAAACCAACTTTTTATCACGCTTAGTCCACGCTTTATGGTTACTACCGTTTATGGCGGCAACAACTGTTTCAACCTCTGATTTTGTCATCACTTTAAGGTCAACATCTATTATACGTAAAATTGCAGGCATATGAGAAGCATATTTTGATACTCGAGCTACAGAGAGCCCTATAGCCCCTAAATGGTCCAAAAAGCGTAATGCAGTTTTGCCATTACGCAACAGGTTGATGTTGCGACGGGATCTAACAAGGCGCTGTTCATAGTCATGTATTGATTCATTATTGGTCATGCTCTTATTATTTTTTGGAAATTTAAAAACCTGAGGAAGAGCACCAGAAACAGAAGGTTGGCGCTCGGGCC
Organism: Candidatus Bathycorpusculum sp.; assembly: GCA_009779045.1. Classification (GTDB taxonomy): domain Archaea; phylum Thermoproteota; class Bathyarchaeia; order Bathyarchaeales; family Bathycorpusculaceae; genus Bathycorpusculum; species Bathycorpusculum terrae. The sequence goes on from WREZ01000085.1 coordinate 1,032, forward strand.
GGGATTCGGACCCGGGTCCTACGGGCGACAGCCGCATATACTAGACCGAACTATACTACCCGAGCTTTTAAACGCCGAAACAATACATATCATTAGCCTAATTAACCTTTCTCGAAAAAGCAGCTAATCCAAAATATCATCGCTATAAAAAGTTGAAGCAATTACAAACATTAAGTATTAAACCCAGAAAGATATCTGGAACCGAAGATTGTTAGTGCAAATTGGTTGTTTGTTGTTTTATTGTAGGCATAGGGTTTTTTAGTTAGTTGTTTATTTGTGTAGTAAGTAAAAGTTAGAGTTAAGCGTAAAAGTTGTCGGTGATGGTGTTTGGGCTTATCTTAGCCTTAACATTGGGTTTGTGTTACGATAGCTTTTTAAAGTGCGTTATTGACTCTAAGGATTGCAATAAATCGGGATTGACGTTCAAAAATGGTAAGAAAAGCACGAATACGCCTCACAAGCACTGACTATGGTAAGCTTGAAGATGTATGTGAGGAACTTAAAAACATAGCAACAAAGACAGGCGTGAAGATCAATGGTCCAGTACCATTACCTACAAAACGCTTACGTGTTCCAGTTCTTAAAACGCCCTGTGGAGAAGGCACAGCCACATGGGATAGATGGGAAATGCGCATTCACAAACGATTAATTGACATAGACTCTGAAGAACGTGTCATGAGACGTATCATGCGCATACGCGTACCAGAAGAAGTACACGTAACTATAGAACTAATCTAACACATCAACATTTTTTTAAAAACCCAGTTCCATTTTAACAACAATTTACTATTAAGAGTCGTCAATGCTTCTCTTGTATATGGCCTTGTCAATTATTCGAACATCTAAATTATGTTTATTGGCAGCCTTCCTAAGAGACAACAGCAACGTTTGATAATTCATAGCTGTTAACAAATTTGACGGTGCATTACCCAAAAACGGTTTCCAAACACGTACATCAAAAAAACCATAATTCTTTGGATCAAAAAACATCAAAACAACACTAGCAATAACAGGATTAACACCCTCAAGTGTAGCTAAACAATTCATACGATAAAGATCATTTCCTTCAGGCAAATTAAAAACTTGACTAGAAACACGCTCCACTAACTCATCACTATTACGACTAACCAACGCTATCGCACGAGTTTTCTTATCAGACTCCCCTCGAAATAGCCACTCAACAACTCCAACCAAATCAGACTTAGTCATAACTTTATTCTTACGAAACCTGGCACCTAACTCTCGCTCCCGTTGCGCCAAAAAACCATACGCTTTATCATATTTACGACTCCACAGCAAATAATCAGCCTTATCCAAATTTAACACACACCAAACAATATTCAAACAGTTACATTTTTGCTTTTTCATTAACTACAACAAAACAACAACGAACCATTGAACTAATGACTAACTTGCAAAGACAAGACAATAAGAGATTACTTTTTCTTTCTGCTTTTTTTAGGACGTTTAACGGGTTTATGGGGTTTGTGTTGTTTCCAACATTTTTTACAGTATACGGGTTTTGTAACGTCTGGCTGAAAGTGTACTTCACAGTTGTGACCGCAGTCAGCACAAACTGCTTTATATGTTTGAGCACCGTGTTCAGTTTGATGAGCTATAACCGGAAGTTTTTTGAATAGCTGATAGTTTTTGAGTTTTGGCCACCCAGTTTTTGCGTATTTTAACATTTCAGGGTTATTTTTTAGCCATCGCATCATGTGAAAAAAGTTTTTGCCCCGTTTTTCTTCACGTTCTGTTAAAGGTTCATAGCCTAAGTTATGAAGTTCATCTATATAGGCAATTTCAATTAAGCGTTGAGCTTCCCCTTCGACATGAACACGTTTAACACGATCTTCACCATAAACTTTACGCAAATCATCAGCAGCAACATCAAAAATACAGCCTTGACAGATGTGAATTTCTTCATCAGCTTTAGGATTAAAATCTGCAACAAGTTTAGAAACAATACGCGAAGACTCTTTTAAATACGCCTTTTCTTTAAAAATTTCCTGATAGAAACGTACATCAATAAGATCATATTTGAAGTCGCTTGTTTCTTGTCGATAGACGCCAATTACAACACCGAAAAGTAAATCGCCACTGCCAGCATCGTCAACTATAACTGTCACTATTAATCCCTCAAACTTTATTGAAATATGTATGTATTCAGTTATAAAAATAGCTCTCTTAAAGCAGGCAGAAAATAAGAACAGCAAAAACAAAAATTGTTACAGACTTATTTTACATTTTTTTGTTAGGTCAATATAACAGTTGTTCTGTGTATAGGTCTTAGTATTGGCTGTTTTTCTTTGATTGTATAGTTTTGTTGTTTTTAATAGGTTTAGTTATCACTAAATTTATTATGCAGAAAACATGAAGGTTCCTTAACGGAGAAATTATTATGGAATGGGGTATGCAAAATAGATTAAATAGACTCATTCAAAAAGATGGCAAAGCCTTCTTTTTACCAATTGATCATGGGTACTTTCAGGGTCCAACACGCTGTTTGGAGAAGCCTGCTAATACAATAAAACCAATTATTCAATATGCGGATGCTTTAATGCTTACGCGGGGAGTTTTACGTAACTGTGTTGATCCAGCTGTTGATAAGCCCTTTGTTATGAGGGTTTCAGGTGCAGTTTCAGTGGTGGGGGAAGATTTGGCAAATGAGAGTCTTGTTACCTCTATTGAGGAAATTGTTCGGTTAAATGCTTCGGCGGTTTCTATGTCAGTTTTTGTTGGTTCAAAATATGAAAATAAGAGTTTGACTAATTTGTCTAAGCTTGTTGATGAGTGTGAGGGTTATGGTGTGCCTGTTATGGCTGTTTGTGCTGTTGGGAAGGAGCTTGAGAAGAGGGAGGCTAGGTATTTAGCGCTTTCTGCGCGTATTGCCGCTGAAATTGGAGCGCGTGTGGTAAAAACGTATTATTGTGCGGAGCGTTTTGAAAAGGTTGTTGATGGTTGTCCGGTGCCTGTTGTAATTGCTGGGGGACCAAAAGCGGAAACTCAGAGGGAAGTTTTTGACTTTGTGTATGATGGTATGCAAAAAGGGGCTATAGGTGTTAATTTGGGTAGAAATATTTGGCAAAGTGAGTATCCTGTTGCGTCAATTAGAGCTATACGTGCTATAATACATGAGAATTTCACAGCTAAAGAAGCTGAAGACCTTTACAATCAAATTATAGCAGGAAAAGCTTAACCGAGTTTAAGGTGAGTTTTGATGCTTGTTGCAGTTTACTACAATAATAAAGAGATTCCTATAGAAGAGTTTCCTATGCCTGAGATAGGGGAAGAAGAAATTTTATTAAAAGTTATGGCAAGTGGTATCTGTGGTAGTGATGTCCTTGAATGGTATCGCTTGCCAAAAGCGCCCCTAGTGTTAGGACATGAGGCTACAGGGGTAATTGAGCAAGTAGGCAAAAAAGTGGCTAATTTGAAAGTGGGCGATCGCGTTTTTGTCTCCCATCACGTACCCTGCAACACTTGCATCCATTGTCAAAAGGGTCATCATACTGCCTGTGAAACACTACATAATACTAATTATTTTCCAGGTGGTTTTGCCCAATATATCAAAGTACCAAAAATTAATGTTCAATTAGGCATATACAAATTACCTAACGACATGACCTATGAGGAAGGCACATTTATAGAACCCTTAGCTTGCGTTGCTCGAGGACAAAGATTAGCCGACATACAAAAAGAAGACACAGTACTAATAATTGGCAGTGGCATCTCAGGTATCCTACATACGCAGTTAGCTAAATTTAAAAATGCAAAAAAAGTCATAGTTGCAGACATTAACCAATACCGTATGAAATTAGCCGTGCAATTCGGAGCTGACTACGCATTTAACTCCGATGCCACTTTACCACAAAAAATTAAAGCCATAAACAACGGCCGTTTAGCAGACAAAGTAATTGTTTGCACCGGAGCCACTCCCGCAGTAACATTAGCTGTTGACTGCATAGAAAAAGGCGGCACCACACTATTCTTCGCAGTCCCAGATCCAACCATAAAAATACCCTTACCAATTAACCAATTTTGGAGAAACGAAATCACCATCCAAACCAGCTACGGCGCAGCACCAAACGACCTAGAAGAAGCACTAAAAACTCTTACAACAAAAAAACTAAACATCAAAGACATGATAACCCACAGACTACCACTACGTGAAACACAAGAAGGCTTCCGACTAATGACAAACAATGGCGAATCACTAAAAATAATCCTTGAACCAAACAACCCAAACCTATAAAAAAAATAAAACCAATCAACTCTCTTTTATGTCAACCAAAGACACCTTAAAGCAAAGACAAAGCATCCGCAAATACACCAACCAACCCGTATCAGATAAGCTTATTTTAGAAATATTAGAAACCGCAAGTTGGGCACCATCAGCCCATAATGCACAACCATGGCGATTTATAGTGGTTTCAGATATAGAGACAAAACAAAGCTTAGCTAAGGCAATGGCACAAGCATGGATAAAAGATCAAGCTAAAGATAACAAAATAGTTAAACAGGGTACTTTGGATTTTTCTGTTAAACGCTTCAGTACTGCACCGGTACTTATTGTTACATGTCTAAGTCTTGAGAATATAAAACAATACCTTGACGATAAGACGCGGTGGTTGATTGAGCGGGATTTAGCGGTTCAAAGTTTAGGGGCTGCTATTGAGAATTTGTTACTTTCGGCCAGTGAAAATAATTTGGGAGCGTGTTGGTTTTCTACACCCATGTTTTGCAAGGATGTTGTTAGACAAGTTTTAGGTGTTCCTAAGAATGTGGAACCCCAAGCAATAATTTTAATGGGGTACTCTAATGAAAAACCAATTGTAAAACAGAGAAAGCCCTTTGAAGAGTTTTGTTTTCGAAACCGTTGGAACAAACCAATTTAGTTTTTTAACAGATAACTATCTGTTGGTAAATATTA
>WREZ01000086.1 GCA_009779045.1 Candidatus Bathycorpusculum sp.
AATATCTGCATTCTCAAGAACCATTTATCTACCTAAACCCCTATATCGCTACTGGTCATTGTTCCCTCATGACTATCTTGAGAAATGCAAAAAACACATAGAAATGTTCAATCTAGAAAATCTACGTGAAGATATTGAAGCACTTAAAAACTATGTAGACAAAACAGAGATTTTTTGGAATAAAGCTGCTGAATTACGCCGAAACGAATTGGGCTTCCATTATCCTACTGCTCTGGGCAAAGTTCATTTAGAGGAACATCCAGCAGTAGTAAAGGATCTATTGCTATCCGATTCGACATTAACACATTATCAGGTCAGGGACAAAGTGTTAAACTCAATAAAAAATCTATAGCTTAGCTATAGACTACTCTTTTTCTATTGTTATTCACGGTTTTTTGAATACATTTTCTTTTTTCCTCTGAGATAGGCGCGTTGTATGTATTCAGCTCTCTGTGCAAACATGTTTTTAGTTTGCTCATTTTTTGACGGTGTTTAATTTTTCGGGTAGATTTTATCCATTTAACAATGGTTGTGCACACATGTTTATGATACACGCTTTAATTTGAAGTCTATAAAATCGTGTAAACTGAATACATACGATGCGTTTTATTTTTGAGTCTTCTTATCGATTTGCAGACTGCACAACAACCCTGATTAAATTCACAAGACCACCACACACAACGCTATAGAAACAAACCTGCGCTACATACAGTGCTTCACAAAATATTTTTAGCGTTTTTGCGCAGTCTGTTTGATGGTAAAAATAGTCAAGGAATTTTGTCAAATCGTAAGAAGGTGTTTAATGGTTATAAAAACTGTTATTGCCTTTGTTCAACTGAACATGTTTTATTTTACTTTGATGAATTTACAGCCCACTTGTTGTGCTGCCGTTTCATCGTTGTCTATGTTGCCAATAAATAGTGTATCTGGTGGTGTGAAGCCGAGTTTGAGTATCGATAGTTTTAATTGTTCAGCGCGGTTAAAGGAGTCATCGCGTGTAAATACCGTGTCAAATTGTAGGTTGAATTTTTGACAGATTTTGTGGATGGTTTCTTTGCTCTGCATTGTTACTAACGCTTTGGGTTGTTTTATATGTTGCCTGTAAAGTTGCATGCCTTCTTCATGAATTGTGATTTTGTCGATTATGGCAGTCTCAAATTTTGTCCATGTGTCTAAGACTTGTTTTAGGATTTGTGGGTTTTTGATTTGTGTTACTGTTTTTAGCAGGGGTTTAATTTCAGTTATACCTGTTATTTCGCTGATTTTTTTGTACATAGCTGGATAATCGATTGGTAAATCCAGTAGTGTTCCGTCTAAATCAATAATGACGGCTTTAAACATTTTAGGTATACATTGCTCCTATCACTTTGTTATTTTTTACTATACGGCCCGGTGTATCCATGTGACGTATCCAGTATACATCTGCTGGTAATGGGTTGTACTTTTCTAGTTTAGGTATATTTTCTTTGTATGCCAGTTTTGTGTATAAATAGGGTATGTTTATACGATAATCGTTGTAGAGAACTTTGCTAGCGTAGCTAAAGAAGAATGATGTGGTAAACATACGTCCTGGGTTGATTTCGGTTACGCATGGTATGCCTTTGGTGTTTTCTTTTAAGTCAACGCTTGCGATTCCGGTAAAGTTTGGGTCAATGGCTAATACTGCTTCGGTGCTGATTTTGTTAACTGCGTTATCGTGTACTGTTTTTTGTACAGCGGGGGTGCCCATGATGCCTGAGGGTGCAAGGTATGCGTAAATATATTCTAAGCGTTCACGTGCCATTGATGTGATGAGTTCGCCATTATGCCATAAACTGTGAAATGCAATGTTCTTTCCAGGTAACATTTCTTGAGCAATAAATTCCCAGTTAACATTGCGAGCGCGCCAATAATTGATCCATGAGACAGCCGTTGTACGGTTGCTTGCAGGCGTGCTTCCTCTACCACCCGCACCACGAGTAGCTCTTATCCATATAGGTGATCCCAACTCAGCAAATGCATGATCAATATCGGATTCCTGTTTAATAACAATAGTTTTAGCTACAGGTATGCCCTTATTTTTCCAAGCATTAGCCGAAGCCAGTTTATCTTGACAGGCTTTCACAGCTTGTTTTGAAGGCAAAAATATTGGGGCCTCAAGTTTTTCTCGTTGCTCTGACACAACTTCAACCTCGACATCTGGTTGTGCATGTAAAAAATCAATTTTTTCTTTACAAATTATCTCATTTAATCGGTCAATGTAGCTTGGATCTTTAGCTTTTGGCACCAAATACTTAGTGTCAGTAGGCATTGTGTGCAAATAATACTCACTAGCCTCTGTTCCTACAAGGCACATCTTTTCAGGAGCCTCTGTTAAAGATTTTACAAAGTTTATACCCGCTGGACCACCAGCGCCTGTACAAAGTATACGTTTTGTCAATCAACCACACTTCCATTAAATTTACTATGCCTACAGCCTACACACTTATGTTTGGTGCAGATTCCGCTTGACCTATACAAATACAAATTTATATCTGTATCCAAAGAATCATACAGACAACCTTAAAAACAAAAATGTTGTCTTAACCAAACAACAACATGAAATCTGTGGGCCGGTCGTCTAGCCTGGTTAGGACGTTGGCTTTACGAGCCAAAGGTCGCCGGTTCAAGTCCGGCTCGGCCCACCACTGATTTACGTTTAAAGCTTGATTTGAACTCTGTTTAGCGTTACAGAAAGTTGTAACGGCGTTACAGTTTTCCGTAACGTTCAACCCAACACCCTGAAGCAACAACACGTGTTCACACATTTGAGCGCTTTTAACTTTAATACGATGACGCAACACACGGCTATAATTAGCATCAAACTTTTTAGGAGTCTTCAAAAATTCCATTTCAGCTTTACTTAACATACCTTTCACCAAAAAATAAGACGTACACACATACTTAATCTCTTCTATCATGTTCAAATTTTGGTAAAAGTGAACATTGCGTCTGCGTGAACATCTCGGTCACGTGTTTGTACAGTCGTCTGATTGTGTAATTGCGCGGTCGGATGGTAAAACCCGCTTTTATTTATCGTTCGGTAAGCCCATTCGAATGTCCGAGCAAATTTTGACACCGTTAAGCAAGTTTTGAAAAAGTTATAGCTAAATCGGACACGTAAAAGGTGTTGTATGTTGTCTCACATGTGGTGTTGGGTACCCGTATACATTTTTTGAATGCGCATCGTCGGCAGAAGTTTTTATAGGCAACTATGTTATGTGCGACAGTTGAACGGTTAGTTAAAAATCCGTACTGAAATGTGAACTTTAATGCTCACACATAACAGGGTATGCACTTTGTCACATCTGCACCCTACCGTTGGTTATTATGTAAAATAGGGTATAACAAGGCTCTGTTTTACCTTAATTTTTAGCGATTGGCTGTAACGTACGAACTTTAATGCTCATAAATCCACACGAATTATAAACATTAAGATAATGGTATAATTGTCACGTCACTTAGCCAAACATTGTAATTTCCATCTTTGTATTGGCTTGTGTAAGTGACTGTGATTTTTACGTTTTGATTTACATATCTGCTAAAACCGTAATCTCTTTCTAGTTCTTTCAATTCGCTATAATCATAATTGTCAAGCGTAAACAATTGACCATATTTAAGCACGTTAGGATTGTTGTAGTTGTTAGGGTCTTGATATTGGACACGTGTTAATTTTCCGACGTATTCTTTTATTGTATAAGTTATTTGTGACTGCTCGTCCGTGTACGTTGATATAGTTGGTTGTTTAGGCTTTTGTTGTTCTAACAGGGTTTGATATGCTATTTTGTTGATGATTATAACTACACATAGTAGTGTGATTGCGATGATGAGTATTGTTATCAATTTTTTGTTCTGCATTTAACGTCTCTCCGAACGGAGTAAAAAGTGTTGTCGCGTCCATATTTAAGTTTACTCCGCGCAGGCTTTTGCGCGTCAAGTAATATTTCGCGGTTGTTAGGGTTGCGTTCGTGCGGTTGGATTTAATTGGCGTATTAGACAGTTAATGCGGTTGCGGCGTCGGCTTGGAACTGTTAAAGGCGGTTGAGAGTGTGTTCCCATTTTTGGTGCATGGGTTGGGTTTAGATTGTCGCACAGACATTGTGATTGGTATGAACATTGTGGCTAGTGAAACGGACAGGGGAACAGGCGAATGTGCATACGAGCGACGGGCGAACCTGTGACATGTGTTTATCACGCTGTAAAGGTGTAGCGCAAATCGGGGGATATAGAGACAAGGTGTGAGTAGTATTAAGCTAGTTTTTAGTTTATATAAAAAATGTGTATAATACTTTTAAGTCCCTGTCTCTATCCCTCCCGTTTTATGATAGACCTTTACGTTACCTATCGCCGTTGTTTTGGTGTATGGTTTGTTAAGTAACTAAAACGTCCCATAGCGTGGTTCGTAGGGTTTGCGCTGTAAAGTTTACTGGGTAATCGCAATAATTATGTTACTTTTCGGTGTATCAGTTTGTACTACCTGTGTAAGTGTCCACCTCAATCATCAGAGTTGTAAATGCATCTTTAAAATTAGATAAAGCGTCTGTTATCGCCTTTTTTCGCATTGGGTCGTCTTCTGTATCTATTGGGACATCTATCACTTTGTCCCAAACATTTACGCTAATGATAGGCGATTTTTGTCGATTATGCTTCCTATAGTTTTCTAATAACTTTTTATTCTCAAAGACGTTAGTAATAATATAGTCAATATCTTCAAAACATTTATGAAATTGGTCAAATGTTGTTTTTAAAAATTCTAATTTACCTTTTTGCGTTAAAGAAATAATTAACGATTTACCGTTTGTCCAGTCAACTCTGTCTTCGGTTATTAAACCTTCCTTAACCATTACAGTAAGGTTTTTACGTATAGAGTTCCTGTTACTAGCGCATTCTAGAGCTAGATTATTAAATGTCATGTTTTTCCGTAATAATTTCTCTAAAATCTGTTTTTTATTTGAAGAAATTTTTATATTCAATTTAGTCGCCCCCGCATATATTATGCAATGTATTAAATTGTGTGCGTTTGTTTGTAGTTAATGTATCTAAGAGTTGTTTTTTGCTCAAATAAATATTTACATTCAAATTAGTTACCACAATATATGTTGTATGATGCATTAAATTGTGTGCGTTTGTTTGTAGTTAATGTATCTAAGAGTTGTTTTTTGCTCAAACAAATTTTCAATTTCAATTTAAGTCTCACCGATATCAAACGATATTACTTACGTTTGTTTGCTTATTATATGTATTGATAACTATGTCAACAAAAATTTTTAACAAAATGTGTCGATACAAATCGGCCAAAAATAGTTTGAACAAAATAAATGTAAATAAAGAATGCGGTGAAATTGATGGAAGAACGTAAAAAGAATGAATGTGAATGTGTACAACCTCCAGTAAACTGGTTTACTAATGTTATAAATGCTAATCAAAAGATGCACACGGACGAAATGACCGACTATGTAGAGCGCTTATCAGACTTAATGCGCATTATAGGCGGTAATCAAGAGTTGCCTAATGCTGGTATCTGTAATTACCATAAAAAATTCGCTTTTATGGGTGATAAGAACGATGTACAGAAACGGCGCTTCCTTTTAAATACGGCAAAAGGACTTTGTGAGCTAAGTCAACGTTGTTTAGTTCTTAACTGTGACTTTAACATAACTACGCCTGAAAGTTTTGCATGTAACAGCAACATTACTTCGAAAGAGGATGTTAAAGAGTTGAAGCGAAACTGGCGTTACCTGACTAATTTGTTTGCACGACTGCAACCAGTTATCCACGACAAACGCATGAAAGTTTTTTGTGAGCGTCTTTAGCAGAAATACTTGAGAAAAAACGTTACTATTTTTTAGACAACTAAAAGCTGCTGCAGATACTTTGTCAAATTAAAACTAATTAT
>WREZ01000087.1 GCA_009779045.1 Candidatus Bathycorpusculum sp.
ATTATCAAACGCTCCTGATCCGTGGTGGCACACTGAAAAACCTTTCTCACATCCTCCACAGAAGGAACAAAAACTGGACTAAACTTTCGAATTCTATCTTTTGAACTTACATTTTTTACATCAATTTTTTGACTCATACACTTTTTAACTCCTAACTAAATTTAACCTCATTAAACCGTCCCATTTTTCATCATAACAAAATTTTGCTCCAACCGCTCTATCCGCTCAACAAGCCCCTGAATCAACGCCATCAAACTCACATCACCACCAGCTCCACTAACTTCAGCCTCATCTGTTAAACGAATAAGCGGATACACTTTCTTCATAGCCTCCACCACCAAACGCTCCACCTCATTATCCGTACCATACGCATGATAAATGTTAGACGTGTGACCCATCAACGCTTCGCGAACCTGAATATCAACCTCAGCCGCACGCAACACATTAAACCGACCATCACGAAAAGACTTAGCCGACAAACCATCAATATGACTCAACCCCGCACGCTTAACCAACATCGAAATAATCTCACTAACAGACACGGAAGATAAAGGTCCCTCACGACCCATAAACAAAGCCTCACCATTCTTACCACCTCGAATAGTCATATATTCTTTAAGGAATTTACAACCTTCTGGTGTACTAACCCCATGCCAAGTAACACCAGTCTTACCCCTAGACTTCGTAAAATGCCTCCAAGACTCCACAGGATAATCCCCCACACAAAAACCAACAATATCCTCAGGAGTAATCCCACAATGATAAGCCAAAGTAACAATCAACTCATCACGCTTACAATTACACACAGACAAAATCTTTCTAACCTCATCACGAGAAGGCCCATACTTTTTACGCTTACGAGTCTTAGAATACTTCATACCATTACCTAAATGAATTCGCAACTCTTCACTATTATTCTTAAAAAACCCACCAATTATACTAAGCATAGATGGTACACTGATTTTATCTTTTTCCAATTTTAAAATATAGGCTTTAATTTTACGTTCATACCGTTGACGTTCAAGTATATCTTTGTTAGCTTTATCCTCCATTCTATTATTGATAATAGTATCTGGATCTTCATTAAGAAACAAACAAAAAGGAGCCAAACGAAAAATGTAAGCCCTTTTTGTCAAGTCACTTACCCCTTCGGTCGCACGTTCAAACGCTTTGAAGGCTGTAATTGGTTTTCCAAATTGTTTTTCAAAAAGATAATTGGCGGATTCTTCAAATTTTTTTCTCATACGCTTCAAACATATTTTAGTGATGTAACTAATATATATTTAGGTTTTAATCCATATGATAGTTGAATCTTTAATATCTGGCGAAGAAACATTTTGCTGAAGAACATCCTGTAAATCACCTGTTTGTAAATTCAAACTAAACCCTAAAAAACAAAAAACCTCAGAAGAGCTACCGGTTACATCTCTGAGATTATTAAGAACCTCCTTTGACAAATCCAAAAGTACCATATTATTTCTCCGTTTACAGCAAAGTCTGCAATTTAAAAACGCAGTAAGATATTTAGACATTCTCTTACTAAAAACTGTATAAGATATGTTATGAAAATATAGTTTGACTAAAAATTAAAAAAATTAAAAATTAGAAAGGGGTTTATAGGCCTTTCTTTGTTATTTCTTTAACGGCGCCTGCTGCGACGGTTGTACCCATGTCTCGAATTGCGAATCTGCCGAGTTCTGGGAATTCAGTGAATGCTTCGATTGCAATTGGGTGTAGTGGTTCCATGCGTACCCAAGCTGCGTCTCCTGTTTTTAGGAAGCTTGGATTTTCTTCGGATACTTGTCCGGTTCTTGGATCAATCTTTTTGATTAATTCAACGAATCTGACTGCAATTTGTCCTGTGTGATAGTGAAGTACTGGTGTGTAGCCTGCTGCAATTGCTGTTGGGTGGTAGATAATGATGATTTGACCGATGAATTCTTTTGCAACTGTTGGTGGATTGTCAACTGGGCCTGCAACGTCTCCACGGTGGACATCATTCTTTGCGATGCCTCTAACGTTTATGCCAACGTTGTCTCCTGGTTCAGCCATTGGGATGCTGGTGTGGTGCATTTCGATTGATTTGACTTCAGCTACTTTATTGGATGGCATAAAGACAATGTTTGCACCTGGTTTTAGTACACCTGTCTCTATTCTGCCTACTGGGACAGTGCCAATGCCAGTGATTGTGTAAACGTCTTGGACTGGAACACGAAGGGGCTTGTTAGTTGGTTTTGCGGGTAGTTCTAGTTCGTCAAAGGCTTCCATCATAGTTGGACCAGTGTACCATGGCATGTTGGGACTCTTTGTTGCCAAGTTATCACCCTTCCAGCCAGAAACTGGAATGAAGTTGATTTTCTCAAGTTTGAAGCCGACCATACGGAGCATTCTTGAAATTTCGTTCTTCATTTCGTCATAACGCTCTTGGCTCCAGTTAACTGTTGAATCGTCCATTTTGTTAATTGCTACAACTATTTGGCGGATACCTAAAGTGAATGCAAGGAATGCATGTTCACGTGTTTGGCCGCCAGCTCCGATACCTGCTTCGAATTCGCCTTTCTTGGCTGAACTGAAGAGAACGGCTGCGTCAGCTTGGCTTGCGCCTGTAATCATGTTTTTGATAAAGTCTCTGTGACCTGGAGCATCAATAACGGTCATGTTGTATTTCTTAGTTGGGAATTGTAGGAATCTAAGGTCAATTGTGACACCGCGTTCTCGTTCTTCTTTTAGGTTATCGAGAACCCATGCAAAGTGGAATGTGCCTTTGCCCATTGCCTCTGCTTCTTTTTGATATGCATCGATTGTTCTTTGATCAATAACGCCTGCTAAATATAGTAAGTGTCCTGTGGTTGTTGATTTGCCGTTGTCAACGTGCCCCATAATGATGATGTTTAAGTGGGGTTTATCAGATTTGCTCATACATTAAATCCTCTTAATTGTTATATATGGAATTTGTAAACACATCCGTCACCCAATTATTAAAGGTTTATGCACCCCCCACAAAAATATTAAAGAACATTATACAACAAAAATTAGAAAACACTCACCACACAAGACAGACTGAATCAGGAAAGATAAACCCTATAGACAACAACACTACACTAACAAATACAACAGAACTAACCAGGCAAACAAACTAATCTACAAGAGGCGTTCCACGTGTATAGCTTATATCATAATTATTATAACCCTGCGTAAAAGGAACTGACCAAACAGTACATTTAATCTGCACAACATACACCTCATCATGCAAACTATCGCGACTATACGCCTCACCAGCAGAGTTATTTAAAAACACTACACCTTTACCAACAAAAAGCGACTCAAAACCTACAATAGTACCATTATCAAAAAGACACCCAGAAACACAAACACCACCACCATAATACAAAGCTGTATTACCAGAAATCTCACCACCATCTACAACAAAAACACCCGCACCACTTACAAACACACCACCACCATTAGAAGCCGTATTATTAGCAATCACACCACCCGACATAACAAAAACATCCAAACACCCAATTGAAGAAGCCACAAGCACACCACCACCCAAAATAGCTGAATTATTAGCAATCACACCACCCGACATAACAAAAGAACCATCAAAACGATCAAAATCAAAACCATACTCAACAGGAACCCCCGTAGCATTAGAAACCACATCAGAAGACCACCAACACCACACACCACCCCCACCATTACGAGCAACATTATTAGCAATCACACCACCCGACATAACAAAAGAACCATCAGAACATACACCACCACCATCATACCCAACATTATCAATAATTTCACCCCCAGACATCATAAAAGAACCCCCAGAATGCACAAGTACACCACCACCCAAACTATAATCAACAATATTACCAGAAATTACACCATTTAACATAAAAAGAACACCACCATCAGCAACAGACACACCTCTACCACCATCAGCACCCACATGAGTAACAACAATGCCATCAAGCCTTAACACCCCAAAAACACCAACACTAATAGTATCCTGACCATTTACACCAATAAGCGCCCAAAACTCATCACCAACACTTGTCAAGGTAACATCTCTATCAGGGGGAATAACAAGAGAGTCCGTAAGAACGATATCGCTGTCAAACGCAATAACTATAGGTTCAGTAGCAGCAAAAATAGCATCTTTAAGTTCTGTTTCATTACTAACTATTTCATCAGGTTTACCTGTCGCAAAAAAAGAAATACCATCAAACGCAGAAATAATAAAAAAAGAAGACAACACCAACACACAAAACAAAGAAATAAGCAATAAAAGAACACGCTTACGACCAAGTTTTTGCAAATTTGCTTTAGAATTAAAGTTCAAACTTAGAAGAACACTATTCATTTAACAAACCGGCCATTACGTCATAAAATGTTATATCACAAATATAAACTATTACATATACACGCTAAACAGGAGCGTATT
Organism: Candidatus Bathycorpusculum sp.; assembly: GCA_009779045.1. GTDB lineage: Archaea > Thermoproteota > Bathyarchaeia > Bathyarchaeales > Bathycorpusculaceae > Bathycorpusculum > Bathycorpusculum terrae. The sequence goes on from WREZ01000087.1 coordinate 4,445, forward strand.
TTAGAAATAGGAGACTATCAATAATTTAAAAGGAAGAAAAATGCTATTGAGTGTAACGCTTTTTTCTGTTATTAACAAAAAGAAAGTTAAGTTGTTGTTTCACATTGTTTTAGTAGTTTTTGCCAGCGGCTGTCAGTCATCTGTTGGATTTGGTCTATGATGGGTTTGTTTTCTGGTTTGAATAGGTGTCGGAATCTGCCTTGGCCTTCAAGGTAATCTGTGATTGGTTTTTTCTTTTGTGGCGCTAAGGCGTACATTTTACTTGGTGTTGATAGAACTCGTTTGCCGTTAACTGCTTCCCATATAGGGAACATACATGTTTCGACTGAGAGTTTTGCGTATGTCATAGTTTTTGCAGGTTCTGTTCTCCAGCCTCGTGGACATGGAGCAAATATATGTAGAAATGCGGGTCCTTTTACTTCTAGACCTTTTCTGACTTTGGTCATCATGTCTTTCCAGTAGTAGGGTGTTGCAGTTGCAGCGTATTCTATATCGTGAGCTAATATTATGTCTGTTAGGGGTTTTTTCTTTTCAAGTTTTCCAGGTATGACTTTTCCTGCGGGTGTTGTTGTTGTGGATGCTCCCGTTGGTGTTGAGCCGCTTCTTTGGATGCCTGTGTTCATGTAACCTTCGTTATCGTATAGTATAAATAAGAAGTCATGTCCGCGTTCAATAGCGCCTGATAGTGCTTGTAGGCCTATGTCGTATGTAGCGCCGTCTCCTGCTATGGCGATAACGTCTATGTGTTCTTGGTTAATTTTACCTTTTTTACTTAGGGCTTTAATTGCAGCATCTATACCTGAGGCGTTTGCAGCTACATTTTCAAATGCTGTGTGGAGCCAAGGTAGACCCCAAGAAGTGTATGGATATATTGAACCAACAATTTCCATACAACCTGTTGCATGTGTAACAATAGTTGGTCCACGGAGGGATTTCATTACCAAACGCAGCACCGTTGCAGGACCACATCCGGCGCAAGCTCTATGGCCTGAGAGGAATAATTCTGGTTTAAGAGCTATATCTTGTGCGGTAAATGTCCATTCTTGAGTTGATGTCATAGTGTTCCTCTCTTTTTTACTCCTTTAATCCTAAATAGTACACAGTATTACCAACCTGCCCTGTTTCTTTAACTATTTGTTGCAGATTTTCAAAGACTTCTCGTAATCCAATAGGATTGCTATCTCGACCACCTAAACCAAAAATATAGTTGATAATAACAGGATGTTGTTTTAGGTCAAATAGTGCGTTACGGACTTCGTTAAATATTGGACCACCTAAACCGCCAAAGGACATGCTTTTGTCCATTACAGCTATAGCTTTTAAATGTTTAAGAGCCGTTTGAAGTTGTTCTGCTGGGAAGGGACGAAAAGTTCGTATACGCAAGATACCAGCTTTTATACCTTCATTGCGAAGTTCATCAATAAGCACTTTTAAAGTGCCTGTGGTTGAGCCAACAACAACAACAG
>WREZ01000088.1 GCA_009779045.1 Candidatus Bathycorpusculum sp.
TATTTTTCAGGTCGATTTAAAAGTTTGTGCCGATTTTACTCATCAAACACACTCACATACACACATTCATACACACATGCCTCAACATAAAGTCTGCCAAACAACGAGAGCTAAACACATACGAAGTCTGTTTTGAGGTAAAGTTTAGGAATTTATAGCATATATCTTGTTATTTGGGTTTTTATGTTAAAGTTTTTTTGTTTATGTGATGTTTTTTGTGTTTCAGTAATATATGTTTGTGTATTGATTTTGTAATCCTTGTTGTAATGAGAAATTGAAAGTTTTATGAAAGTTGTTGTTTATTGGTGTTAGAAATGTGTTGGTTGTAAAATTATGGGGGGCGGTGGTTTGTTTTTTGTGTTATTCTTTTGGTGTAATAATTAGTAGTAGAATGCCTACGATTAGGATGATTACTCCTATGGCTGTGAACATTCCGCTGAATGTTTTTAAAATGTCTGCACTTGTTGTTGTGTAGTAAAGCATTATTGCGCCGATGATGATTACGATTATTGCTAATATTTTTTCAGCTAAGATTAGCCATATGTTGCTTTTACTCATTTTAGTTTCAACCGTTTTATGAGGTTATTTGTTATATTAAACGTCGAGGGGTTATTTTAAATTATTGTCTGGTTGTTGGGGTTGTTGTTAGTTTTTGGTGTTGATAGGTTTTTTTGGTGTTTTTTAGGCAGTTTACTGTTAAAAAAGGTATAGTTTGTGTGTGAGATATATTTGTGAAGTGCAATATTTGACATTGGTTTTTTTGTTGTTTTTAGTTGAAGGGTGTTTTTGTTTTTTGTTTGTTTGTTTTTTGTTTTTTTATACATGTTTGTGGCAAAAATGTTCATGCTTTATTTTTTGTGTTTTGTTAATCTGAGGATTTTAGTTTTGTTTATCAGTTAACTTAAAGAACAAGCAATAAGTATACTAAAGAAAATATAGAAACTTAACTGAAAGTGGGTAAGCGATAGTGTCTCAAGCAACCTTTGAAGAAATGAGTGTATCGGATTTTTTCTACCGAAACCGAGACATTGCAGGCCTAACTAACCCGTCGAGAAGTATCTTTGTAGCAATCCGTGAAGTGGTAGAAAATTCTTTAGATGCTGCTGAAAGTCTAAAGATTCCTCCAGATGTCTATGTGCGGTTATCTTTTGAATCTGAGGCAACTAAGGAGACTCAAATTTATAAGCTTCGTGTTCAAGACAATGGCAGTGGCATCCAGCCTAGGTTTATACCCTCTGCTTTTGGTCAAGTGCTTTATGGTTCAAAATATAAACTTAAACAGGCAAGAGGTACCTTTGGTTTAGGTGGAAAAATGGCTGTCCTTTATGGACAAATTACTACTCATAAACCTGTTTTGGTAACCTCAAGTACTGGTCAAGAAAAAATTTATAGTTTTAAGTTAATGATTGATATCCAACATAACAAGCCTGTAATTTTAGATCGTAAAGTTATCACTAATAAGGATAATTGGCGTGGAACCGTTATTGAATTTACTCTTGAAGGCGACTATTTGCGGGCGATGCCTAAAATTATTGAGTACTTCAAACAGACTGCTATGGTAAATCCGTATGCAAATATTACATTTGTTGATCCCAAAGGTAGACTCTACAAATTTACTCGTGTAACATCTGTTATGCCTGACCCTCCGGCGGAGACTCTTCCACATCCATATGGTGTGGACGTAGAGTTATTGCAGCGGCTCATTCAGGTAACTACCTGTCTTAACATGTCAACTTTTCTAAGACAACATTTCCATCGCGTAGGTGAAATTACAGCCCAAAAGTTTCTTGCGTTTGCAGGGATTCCTATTAATAAACATCCAAAAAAGCTCTCTCATGAAGAAATAGTAAAATTGATGCAGAATTTAAAAAAGTATAAAGATTTTCTGCCTCCTGACGCAAACTGTTTATCACCCTTAGGTGAAGAACTACTTAAAGCAGGTGTTATGAAAGAGTTAAACCCTGAATACCTAGTAGTTCATCAACGTAAACCCTCAACATATGCAGGTCACCCATTCATTGTAGAAATGGCTATTGCCTACGGTGGTGGTGTTCCTAAAACCGGTGGTTTTGTAATTTACCGTTTTGCCAACAAAATTCCTCTTCTTTATGATGAAGCAAGCGATGTAGCATACAAAGTTATTTCAGCTATGAATTGGCGACGTTATAAAGTAACTCCTGATATGCCTATTGCCATTGTTATACACGTTTGCAGCACAAAAGTGCCCTACAAAACTGTTGGTAAAGAATTCATATCTGACCGTATTGAAGTTCGTAAAGAAGAAGCAAATGCAATCCGTGAAGTTTCAAGGCAACTTTCACACTTTTTAACTCGCAAAGAACACGTACACATGGAAAAGAAACGTCTCAGCATTTTTAACAAATATCTGCCTAAAATTGCTGAATTTTCAACTAGTTTGTCTGGACAAACTAGAAAACCCGACATAGATAAATTATTGAAGAGTGTTCAAAAGTATGGCACAGAAGAAAGCTAAAATTCTTGAAAGAAGAGAAGAAGTGCTTAAAGGGCTTAAAGACTTTGGGGCTTCAGTATACAATCAGCTTGATCAAGGTGTCTTTCCCTCAGTCAACATGCCTAGCCGTAGCACCGAAAACATTACCTACGATGAACGCCTACGTCAGTACGTCTTAGGTGAGAAAAGCGTTGGTAGAAGCACTCGGAACATTCGTCACATCAAACCTTTCACTCAACTTGCTTGGGTTGCACTGTTTAGCAATGAACTTACCGATCAGCGTAAAACCTCCACTTTAAGAGATGTTTACTACTCTGCACAAGCATACGAGATGACTTTTTCTGACCAACAAGAATCTAACAACATTATAACTGATCTTGAAACCCTAACAGGGTTTGCTCGAGAAGATTTTCATATTTTTCCCGAAGAACGTAGTGCTATCTTTGGTGACTTAGATGTAGCCTACACAGTTCCAGGGTATGAGGGAAAATCAGTTAACCTAACTAGTCATCCAGACGGCGTACTTATCGGACCTGCTATAACCTCGTCTGAATTTTTAAAAACTAGTGCTGATAAGATTATTGCCATCGAGAAAGGTGCACTCTTCACTAGGTTCATCGAAGAAAGTGTTCATAGTAAACATAAATCGCTTTTAATCTCGTGTGGTGGACAAGCTCCAAGGCAAACCCGTAGTTTCATACGTCGTCTACATGATGAACTTAACCTTCCCGTTTACATTTTTACTGACGGTGATCCATGGGGTATGCATATTGCGCAGGTTATTATTTCAGGCTCTGCTAACGCTGCCCACTTACGAGAATTAAACACTCCTGACGCAGTTTGGAGTGGCGTTTGGGCAAGTGACATAATTGAATACAACTTGCCAACAGATCCTTTAGATGAAGTGGATATTAAGCGTCTTTATGAACTGCAAAAAGACCCTCGGTACCAAAATGATCCTATATGGCAGCGTGAAATCAAAACTTTCCTTAAAATTCGGCGAAAGACGGAATTAGAGGCTTTTAGTCGTTACGGTTTAACTTTTATTGTAGACAAATATTTACCTACTAAACTTGAGGCTGAACCTGATGTAGCTGCTGGTTCAGGTAAAAAGAAAAAATAGTTTTCTTCTTTTTTTGGTGGTGTATGGCTGTTTTTGTTTGTTTAGTGGACTATTTTTATTAGTCTAATCTGCATTTATTTTTTAGGTTTATAAATTTATTTAGAGAGGAAAAGTGTTATGCCAATTCGTCAACCGATTGTTTGTGTTCTAGGTCATGTTGATTCAGGTAAAACTTCGTTGCTTGATGTGCTTCGTAAGACTAATGTTCAGGTGCGTGAGGCGGGAGGTATAACTCAGCATATAGGTGCTAGTTTTTTTCCTGTTGAAACTTTAACTCAGCTTATTGGTCCTTATATGACTAATTTTAAGACTGGTATTGAAATTCCTGGTTTGCTTATTGTAGATACTCCTGGTCATGAGGCGTTTACTAATCTTAGGCGTAGGGGTGGGAGTGTTGCTGATATTGCTATTTTGGTTGTTAATTCTTTGCGTGGGTTTGAGGCTCAGACTTTTGAGTGTATTGAGATTCTTAAGGCGCGTAAGACTCCTTTTATTGTAGCGGTTAATCAGATTGATCGTGTTCCTGGTTGGAAGTCGACGAAGAGTGCGCCGTTTTTGCAGTCTTATGCTAAGCAGTCGAGTTTTATTCAGCAAGAAGTTGATAATCGACTGTATCATGTTATGGGTGATTTTAGTAGGTTAGGTTTTAAGACTGATAGGTTTGATCATATTCGTGATTTTGCTCAGAATGTGGCTTTGGTGCCTACGAGTGCTAAAACAGGTGAGGGGTTGTCTGAATTGGTTATGGTGCTTGTTGGTTTGACGCAGCAGTTTTTAAAGCAGCGTCTTCAGACTGCTGATGGTTCTGCGAAGGGTTCTGTTTTGGAGGTTAAGGAGGAGCCTGGTTTGGGTATGACTTTGAATGCTATTGTTTATGATGGAACTCTCCATAAGGATGATTTATTTGTAGTTGGTGGTAAGAATGGTCCTATTACTGCTAGGGTTCGTACTTTGTTGGTGCCTAAGCCTTTAGATGAGATGCGGGATCCTCGTGACAAATTTGTTGGTGTAGATTGTGTTTATGCTAGTGCGGGTGTAAAGATTGTTGCTACTGATCTTGAGGATGCTTTGGCGGGTGCGCCTTTGCTTGCTGTGCCTTCTGGTGAGGATGCTGTTAAGTATTGTAAGCTTATAACTGAAGAAGTTGGTAGAATTCGAATTACTAAAGAGATTGATGGTGTTATTGCAAAAGCTGATACGTTGGGTTCTCTTGAGGCTATGGCTGAGATTCTTAAAGCTAATAATGTGCAAGTTCGAAGTGCTGATGTGGGTGATATAAGTAAACGTGATGTTATAGAGGCCTCTGTAGTTAAACAACGTGATCCCCTTGTAGGTGTTGTTTTGGCTTTTGGTGTAAAAGTTTTACCTGATGCTGAGGAAGAAGCCGAAGCTAATGGTGTTAAAATCTTTCGTGACTCTATTATCTATAGTCTTATCGATAATTATCTTAAATGGGTAAAAGAGAAACGTGACCGTAAGAATGAAGAAGAATTTGATGCTCTCATTAAACCTGGTAAATTAACTGTGTTGCCTAACTGTATTTTTCGTAGAGCCAAACCTTTAGTTGTAGGTGTTGAAATTCAAGGAGGCAGAGTAAAACCCAAAGTATCCCTTATACGTGTAGAAGACAGCTCTGACATAGGAGAAATACAACAAGTTCAAGATGAGGGCAAAGCCGTAAGCGAAGCTAAATCAGGCGAACAAGTAGCCATTTCAATGGACAAACCTATAGCCGGAAGACACATCTTTGAACGCGATGTACTTTATGTAAAAGTCCCTGAAGAACATGTCAAAAAACTCTTCGCTAACCACCTAGACGATTTAACCGACGCTGAAATCGACATACTAAAAGAATATGTTAAATTGATGCGTAAAAAAACAATGTTCTGGGGCGGAGTACTTCCACTCTAACCATTTTTAGGTCATTGTATGTATTTTTAGGTTAATGTACACACGGAAACAAAACGAACTTTGTGTGTTGTATATATTTTGATGTAGTGCCTTAGTGTTATCTGATTATTTTTTACACACGTCTTATCTATGTCTGCAGTGTTACCTGAAATTTTGTCGCCTAACTGGTTAAATCTACCTGAATAATAATATACGCCCACCCTCACGAGCAGTGTTTCCTGTGATTGTGCCGCCTGACATTTTAAATGCCCCTCATGCCACACGCCACCCCCCACGACAAACGCATGAACTGTGTTATTTAGAACAGTTTGTGTCACTTAACACTTTTTTAGATGACTTTTGTCACAAATAGTCAATTTTTGTTGCAAAACAGCCACCATCACACCAACCCGTCA
>WREZ01000089.1 GCA_009779045.1 Candidatus Bathycorpusculum sp.
TAATTCACACGATTATACATATGACACTATTTATCAATCAGCCAGATTCAAAGGTATTTTCGAAATTTACCGCGTTTACAAAGAGTAAAACAAACCTATGTATAACTCTTCCGGGATTTTAGGAAACAATTAAGGCGCTTAATTTTAACGTGTTCTACCACTTAAGTTTTACGAAATTAGGATTATTTGGTTGTAAAAATTATGTTGTTTACGGATATGTTTTTGGTTTTGGTTGTTGTTGGGAGATGCAGTGTATTGTTCCATATCCGTTTACTAGGTATGTGCAGTCTATGCCTACAACTTTTCGGTTTGGAAACAGTTCTTGTAAAATGTTTATGGCGGCAACGTCGTTTTTGTGGTTGAAGGTGGGCATGAGTATTTTGGTGTTGCCTATGTAAAAGTTTGTGTAGCTAGCGGGGAGTAGGGTGAATTCGTCATCGTCTAGGAGGGGGCCGGGCATGGGTAGTTTTATTATGTTTAGGGGGTTGCCGTTTTGGTCTTTAGCGTTTTTTAGGATTTCATAGTTGCCTTTTAGGGCTTGATAGTTTTGATCCTCGGGGTTGTCTTCGTATGCGCAGACAATGGTGGCGGGGTTTACAAATCGGGCTAGGTCGTCTATGTGGCCGTCGGTGTCATCGCCGCATATGCCGTTTTTTAGCCATATTATATGGGTTATGCCAAGATGTGTTTTTAAATAATTTTCAATATCATCACGAGTTAAGTCTGGGTTACGGTTAGTGTTTAGAAGACATTGCTCAGTTGTTAATAGGGTGCCTTGGCCGTTTACATCAAAAGAGCCTCCTTCCATAACAAGGGGAGGACTAAAACAGGGCAACTGTAAGGTTTTATTAATTATTTGAGGTATGGCTTTATCTTTAATTAGGGTGTCATATTTGTCGCCCCAGGCGTTAAAAATCCAATTTACCATAGCTAACTCTTGTTTATTATCATTGTTTAGTATAAATGTGGGGCCATAGTCACGGAACCAGACATCTGCGTAGTCAAACACAAAAAAACGCAGCTTTGCAAAATCCACTCCTGCCGCGTGTAGTAGGTTTACAACGTTGTCTTTCATAGCAGAGTCTTTGACAAAGAGGTTGACGTTTTCACTTTCATGAATTTCCTTAATTATCTTAACATAGGTAGATTCAACTTTATCAACACAGTTAGGAAAGGTTAGAGGGTCATGAGGCCAACTAAGCCAAATAGCATCATGAGGCTCCCACTCCGCAGGCATACGATACCCTAACTCAACAGGCAACCTTGAAAAGTTAACATCATTATTAGCATTATTATTGTTAGTATTATTGTTGTTGGGGTTATTGTTTGACATTTCACTTCTCCAACAGATATTGTTTTTCTGTTAAGGGTTGATATGTGTCAGGGCGTCTATTTTTAAGAAATCCCCAGCCGTCTCTAATGCGTTTATTAAACGAGAGATTAAGAGAAACTATAAGAGTTTCCTCTTCGTGGCCCGCTTGAGCTAGGATACTTCCAAAAGCGTCACAGACAAAGCTGCCGCCCCAAAACTCAAGCTCACCCTCAGCGCCAACACGATTAACAGCGGCAACATGGACACCGTTTACAATAGCATGTCCCCGTTGAACAGTTTGCCAAGCATCCTGCCAATTACCATCTGCAGAAGTATGATCCTTAATGTAACCAATAGCTGTGGGATAAAACAAAATATCCGCCCCCTGCAACGCACAAATACGCGCCGCCTCAGGAAACCATTGATCATAACATATAAGCACCGCAATATTGGCATAGGTAGTATTGTAAACTTTATAGCCTAAATCACCCAACGTAAAATAATCCTGCTCATAAAACAAGGGGTCTTGAGGCACATGAATTTTATGATATGTTTCAAGCAACATGCCATCGGCGTTAATTACCACAGCAGAATTATAAAACTTACCATTTAACGCCCGCTCAAACAAAGGCACCACTATAACAACACTGTATTTCTTAGCCAACAAAGAAAAGGCAGCAGTAGACTTACCAGGAATAGACTCAGCATACCCTTTAACATCTTGCTGCTCCTCCTGAGGAAAATAACGAGCATTATAAAGCTCTTGCAAACAAATAATCTGAGCACCACATTTAGCGGCCTCCTCAACTTTTAACAAAGTCCGCTCCAAATTAACAGTCATATCTTCAGAAACAACCGTCTGAATAAGCCCAACAACAACCACTGTATTACTTCCAGATTTAGAGTTAACTTGCACTATTACCTACCTGCCTTACGTTAACAACAATATGATAAACATGTAGGGAAAAACCTTTCTACAAACACAAAAACAAACACTACAAATAACACACACATAAACAGGCAACAGGGATAAACTATACTTTATTAAGTGTAATTACCTTAGTAGACAACAATTAACAGTACACTATATGTTGTTGGAGGTAGAAGTGTTGGTGCATCAGAGTGTGTTTAAGGACGAGTCAAAGCTTGATATAAACTATCTTCCAGCGCGCATGTTTCACAGAGACCGCGAAAATCGCCTTTTAACAGAGTTTTTCAGTTTTCTTACACGTTGCCCAGATCGTATGTCACAAAGAGTTATCATAACAGGAGACGTGGGCACAGGAAAAACAGCACTCTGCCAAACATTTGGCCAAAACATTAGCATCGAAATAGGAAAAAAAGGCATAAAATTCCGCTACATACACATTAACTGCCGAGAATACCGAGGAAATTTAGCACAAATCATACATCAGGCAGTAACAGCTTTTCAACCCAATTTCCCCTCAAGAGGCTACTCTGCGGGAGAAATTTTAAAAACATTTTTACAAATACTAGAAGAAGAACAGGTGTTTGTAATTTTAGCTCTAGACGAGTTTGACAGTTTAATTGAAAGAGAAGGATCAGACGCAGTTTATGAGCTTACACGGTTACATGAGATGCATCAGGGTAAAGCGCAAAGAATTTCTTTTATATTTATTCAACGAGATCTCTCCTCACTTAAAGGTTTAGATGACAGCGCTAAGAGTACTCTTCAGCGTAATATTGTTAATTTAGAGCGGTATGGTAAAGAGCCGTTAAATGATATTTTAAATGAAAGGGTAAAGTTGGCGTTTGAAATTTTTACTGTGCCAGAGGATGTTGTAGGGTTAATTTCAGAGTTAGCTGTTACAGAGACTGGAAATGCCCGTTTTGGTATAGAGTTATTGTGGCGTTCAGGTAAGTATGCAGACGCTCAAGACGCGGAACGTGTTGAGGCGGAATATGTGCGTCAGGCGGTTTCAGCTATTATACCTACAGTTAAACGTAGTGAGCTGGGTGGATTAGGGTTACATGAAAAAATGTTACTGCTTGCAATAGCACGGTTCTTTAAAGAAAACAAAGAAGCCTTTGCCACATTACTAGAGATTGAAGAAGCTTACAATGTTATATGTGAAGAATATGAAGAAGAGTCGTATAGTCACACACAATTATGGAAGTATCTGCAAAAATTTACTCAAGTAGGTCTTATAAAAACAGAAGTGGGGTCCATTACTACGTCACGTGGTCGCTCAACAATTATTTCATTACCGGCGGTTCCAGCAGTAGAGTTAGAACAGGAAATATATACACTGCTTAAAAACGAGTTAGGGTGAATAAAATATATGGAGTTTGAAGAAGTTTTTTCATCAAAGCCGCGTATGAAAATTTTAAAACTACTTAACAGTTTAGGTCAGCTTAACGTGTCAGATATTGCACGTCGTATAAAAATAAATTTCGCCACTATAGATGGGCATCTGCAGCTTTTAGAGGCAGAGGGAATTGTAAAAGAGTACTTGTATGGCCGAATGAGACTGTATAGTTTTAATGAAACCTCAGAAAAAGCAAAAGCCATACAAAAACTATTACAGGTATGGGAACAAAACAAACAATCATCTTAGGAGGCATTAATATGGCTATGATTGATGTTTCAGGAAAAGACAAAATTTTAAGAGAAGCAACAGCTGTAGGCATTATTGAGCTTAGAGCAGAAACCATAAAACGGGTTCAAGAAGAAAAAATCGCCAAAGGCGACCCCCTCTATACAGCCAAAATCGCCGCCATTTTAGCTGCCAAAAAAACAAGCGAGTTAATCCCCCTTTGCCACCCTTTACCGTTAACTAATGTAGAGGTTTACCCTAAAATTGTTAATGATACAACTATTGAAGTTGTAGCAACCGTTAAAACACTAGCACAAACAGGCGTAGAAATGGAGGCCCTAACAGCTGTATCAACAGCTCTGTTAACTATATGGGACATGACTAAACAATACGAAAAAGACGCAGATGGGCAATATCCTACAACAGCAATTCAAAACATACATGTCACACGCAAATACAAAAAACAGGTCGAGAACAAACAATGACAAATATTATGATGAACAGTGAAACCTCAAAACAACATAAACAACAAGCCTTAAAAAAACTCAACTTTGCCATTTACATCTGCAGCACTTCTAGATATAATCAAACAAAAAAAGAAGAAGAAAAAGGAGAAGAGCAAACACTCTCAGATTTAGGTGGAGATACCATTCAAGAGTTAATTCAAACAGCAGACCACATGGTTATGTATAGAGTGATTCTGTTAGATGACAAAGAAATGATTGCAAAAGCTTTGAAGAATAGCTTATCTAGAACAGATATAGACGCTATTATTTTTTCAGGCGGCACAGGTATTGCATCAACAGATGTAACTATTGAAGCTGTTACACCCTTTTTAGAGAAGACTCTGCCAGGGTTTGGAGAATTATTTAGACACATTAGCTATGATAGTGTGGGTTCATCTGTGGTGTTGTCACGAGCTATTGCAGGAGTAGCCTGTGGTAAAGCAGTTTTTTGCATTCCAGGATCACCTAACGCCGCAAAAACAGCCGTTGAAAAACTTATCATACCCGAAACACCTCACATTATTAAACATGCACGAGAATAACAGGTGATAAAAACTGTTATACGATAACTTTGGCAGACCGTTACTTAACTTGAGAATTTCAGTTACTCAAAAATGCAATTACCAATGCACATACTGCCACAAAGAAGGCGAAGAAATAATAGAGCAAAGAAACGCCGGCAGTGTAGAAATGACTGCGGAAGAAATTGTGCGCATAGCCCAAGTAGCCGTAGAGCTAGGGGTTACACGGATAAAGCTCACAGGCGGAGAACCTCTAATGCGAGAAGACCTCTGTCAAATAATAGAGGCCATATCAAATATTGAAGGACTAAAAGATATCTCATTGACCACTAATGGCTCAATGCTATCAGACAAAGCCAAAAAACTATATGAAGCCGGGTTAAAGAGGATAAATATAAGCTTAGCCACCCTCAACCCACAAACATACAACAACCTAACAGGGGGCAACATTGAAACCGCCCTATCAGGTGTAGAAGCCGCAGTTAAAGCAGGATTTAACCCTGTCAAATTAAACATGGTCATACTCAAAAACATAAACGAACATGACATTTTAGACATGATAGCTTACGCAGAAAAAACGCAAACAATCCTACAACTTATCGAACTAGACCCAGTAAACATTAACGAAGAATACTATAAACAACACCACTGCAACTTAGAAGAAACAGAAAAAATGCTACACCAAAAAGCCCTAAACATAAAACAAAGACACCACATGCACAACCGCCTAATCTATCAACTACCAAACACAACAACCATAGAAGTAGTACACCCCATAGAAAACACAGACTTCTGCATGCACTGCACAAGACTACGCGTCACAAGCAACGGAAAACTCAAACCCTGCCTAATGCAAAACAACAAACTAACAGACATACTAACACCCATACAACAAAAAACCACAACAAACAAAAAACTCAAAGAACTATTCCAACAAGCCAACCAACAAAGAAAACCATACAACAACAACAAAAACAAAAACAAAAACAA
>WREZ01000090.1 GCA_009779045.1 Candidatus Bathycorpusculum sp.
ACAACAACAACAACAAAAAACAACACACACAGGTTTCCTAAACAACCTTTTCAAAAAAATGGCGCCGAGAGGGGGATTTGAACCCCCGTGGCCCCGAAAGACCACAAGCTTACAGGTACACCACCTTCTTAGGCAGTAATCTCCAGGCTTGCTCCCTGCCTGGCTAGGAGACCTCGGCACAAAACACCAAACTTACCTTTCCTCTGCCCTCTGCAACATTTAAAGGTTTATGACAAAATATGTTTGACAACAAAGAGTACTCACCATTTTAACCCTCACCCCTAAACACTAACAAACATACATTAACTATAAACTGTTAGACAAAATAACAGTACCTATAACTTTCCGCTTATCTAAAACCGCTTCAACACGATCTGGAAAAAAACCATTAACAATACTACAACCCATATTAAAAACACTTAACAACTTGGGCAAATACAAATCAACACACACTTCACTATTCTCCATATCCAAAAGTTCTCGTATAGTCAACTGCTCAAACAAACTAACACGACCCTTTCGCTTCGGATCACCTGAAAAAACACCATCAACATCTTTAACTAACAACAAACTCTCTACACCCAATTGCCTTGCAATACAAACCGCTATCGAATCAGAGGTCACATCCCAACACTTAGGCAACAAACCCCCACACCCCACACCTTCTTCTTTATCCATTAAAGTTATAAATTTTGAAGGCAAAAACACAGCAACCACACCCGCTCTAACATTTTTTACATCTTCTATACAATACACTATTTGACTGTTAGGACTCATTAAATCTGCTAACAGTAAACCGTATTGATCCATAGCTAAAATCGCCATATAATGCGACGTTGACGCTGACAAACTAAATTGTTGATCCGCTTCCCTAACACCATCCGCAAATCTACCCCCACCCGGCACCACCACTATAATCTTACCCTTACTTGATAAACTTACCAACTTTTGACATAAAACACGTAACGCCTGCGGATTCTGAGAAAGACTACCACCAACTTTTACAACACTTACAGAAGTCACTTCTCTATAACCTCACAATGCTTTGCAGCCATTAACGCAACACCAACAGCAGGAACAGCTAAAGACACTTTATCTGGCAACAACTTACCTAAATCCATAATAAGAATAGAATCAGTTCCAAGTCGCTCTGCCGCTACTTTAGCCAAAAAATCTTTCCCTAAACCTGCTGTTAAAATAGATATTTTTGTTACCCCCATATCTTTAACACGATTGTAAACTTTACTTAAACCAGAAAATATTTGCTGAATTTGTTTTTCATAAACATATTTAGCCACTTGAATAAGCTCATCTTCCGTTAACATTTCAGTATCCGCACATACCAACCTAGCAAGACGCGTTAACGCATCACTACGCATAACACCCTTACCATCCGCCGTTTCACAAGTATACTGCTCACCCGTTATATTACCTAAAACAAGATGCACATCACCACTTAAAGCAAACAATTCAGAAGAAACCCCCGCAACAGCACCCCTAATAGGAACCGCTTGAACAATAGCAGCCAAATTCGTACGCAAACAACCCGTATAAACCAATTCACCATATAACAACTTATCTAAATCCGTCACACCCTGCGCAACCACTTTACCCTTAACAACAGGTATAATACTAGTACTGGTACTACCCACATCTATAACTATACAATCCTCAAAATACTGCCCAACCAACCAACCCGTCGCCACCCAATTCGCCGAAGCAACCCCCAAAGGCGACACCAAAGCCTCCTCCAAAGACACCAAAGAAACATCAGACCTCAAAACAAAAACAGGCACACCACCAAAAACCTCAAAAACACAACCCAAAATATGCTCCACACCCTCACGCTTAGTCCTATACACATCCGAAAGCTCAGCTGTCATAGTCACACCCACAACATCAAAATCACCCCCCACAAACTCCCGTAACTTCCCCAAAACCCCCACAAGACCCTTAAAATTCTTCCAAACAGGAAAATACTCCACAAAAACCTCAACAGACCCAATAACACCCTCTAAAGTCCTAATATAAGCCACCTTAGTATTCGCACCCCCTATATCTAAACCTAACACATTAACCATACCTACACTTCCTATAACAAATTTAAAAGACGCTCCTTAGCATCCCCTAACAAATGCTCCGCCTCATTTAAAGAACTACCCTCAACAGAAACTAAAGCACAACCACTATTACTATCTAATATAGGAAAAGGCGGCGACACTACCTCTTTAACTCCATACAGTATATCTAAAAAATCAAGATCAACTTTGGGCGTTTCAACTTTAGAAAAACAACAATACCTACCAGAAAAAACCATTTCAGACGGCAAACAATTCTTAAGAGCAGCATTAACAATCGCCTCCATAAAATTAAAACCCACAACACCACTGCTGCTAAGCCCCACAAAAGAAGTAGTTAAACGAGGATTAACATCTAAAACAACAGGCCCTGCATCTGTTAAAACCAAATCAACACCCACATAACCTTTCAACCCTGAAAAACAATTAACCGCCGCCTCAGCAGTCTTAAAAGCCTCATGCATTAATTCATGACCAAACGGCAAAGCACCACCCACATAACAAGACACACCCTTAGGCGATGCAAGCACAACATTTTGCTTATTTAAACTAACAGGCAAAACTTTAGCACCCGTACAGAGCAAACTAACACTTACAGCATCACCCTTCAAAAACTCTTGCACAATACACATCTCACTAACAAACTCAGACTCAATCTTCCCAAAAGCACCCCCAACCTGAGACAAACCCTCAACAACACTCAAACCACCACAACCCACACCATCAACAGGCTTTACAACAAACGGAAAACCAAACCCACACACATCTAATTCCCTAACACCCTCTACAACATTAACCTTACAAGTTTTAGGCGTTTTTACCCCATTAACCTTCAAAGTCTCATAAAGATTAAACTTATCAGAAACCCCCGCTATAGCCTTTGAATGACTATTAAAAGTAGGCACACCCATTTGCTCTAAAAGCTCTACTAACGCATGCAAAACCCCACCCGTCTCAGGAGCAATAACATAAGCCGCATCCACATCAACACAACTTTTCAAAATAGCCTGCTGAGCATCCCTAAAATTAAAAACCGAAACAAAATCCCCCTCAATAGGCGGACAAAAACGAGACAAACCCTCATCAACCACCACCACAACATCACAACCCATAGCCTTCAAACCAGCCACACACAAACGCAACATACCAAACCCCTCAGCTAAAAACCCAGCCGAAACCGCACCCTCAGCAAAACCCCCACCACAAGCATGCTCATAAACCAAAACCTTCAAAACATCAACAACTCCAACAACAACAATATCCTAAAAACAATCTCACATTCCTACATAATTCTTTCTACAATTTCCCTCACACGCTCACGAGTAATACTACCAGTATTACGATCATTATTCTGACAAGCCGCACCACGCAAACCCACAAAATCCACACCTAAACTCTTAACAACAGACAAATCCTGCATCTTAAGAGAACCCGCCAACGCAACACCTAAACCATTACTATGAGCACTATCAACAAAACCCTCCAACTCTTGAAACGTCTGAAAATCAAAAAGACCTTTACCATCCTTTATCGCTGTATCTAACATAACAACATCCACCTTCGCAACAACAGCTGACTCCACAACAAACACCGGCACAATTGAACCCACACGCAAACAATCACCATAACCCACCGCAACCACTTTAATTCTACAATCAAACAATTTCACAGCACGAACAACACTCTCAAGCAAACATGAAGCTTCCTTAACCGATTGCACACCATTAAGCCCCACTTTAACATAATCAACATTTAACGACGCCGCACCATAAGCCGCCAAAGCCATTGAACCTGGCAAACTCGGCACTTCACCCACTGTACAACTTAACTCAACACCTTCAGGAACTAACTGCCTAACTTCTTTTATAACCCACGGAAAATTCGCACCTAACGACCCCTCCTTAGGATTCTTCACATCAACAATATCAGCACCGCCAGCAATGGCTTCTATAGCTTCCCTAACATTTTGAGGACTGATTAACAACTTCACTTTAAGTCCATAGACAACACACCTTCTACGGCTTAAGTTTTACGATAACACCTGTAGCTTTTTTATATACCTAACTTAACATCTCATTGAGGCACACACTTGAAAATTATCCCTGTAATCGACATCCTAAACAACATTACAGTACACGCCATAAAAGGCAACAGACAAAAATATCAACCATTAAAAAGTGCCCTTACAACCTCCATTAACCCCATTGAAATAGCAACAGTTTTCAAATCACAGGGCTTTTCTAACCTCTACATAGCTGACCTCGACGCAATACTAGGAAAAACACCCAACTTTAACCTTTACACCCAACTTGCTCACATGGGCTTTACACTTATGATTGACGCAGGCGTAACAAACATAGACACAATAAAAAAACTCAAAAACTGTGGCACCTCAAAAATTATCATAGGAACCGAAACCCTCACAAACACAAATCTCATCAAAGAAGCAATTGAGCAAATAGGCACTGAACACATAATTGTTAGCCTCGACATGAAAACCAACAAAATATTAACACACCCCCGTTTTAATGGTTCAACAGAACTGTTCAAACTCATTAAAACATTCCGCAATATAGGCGTATCAGAGTTTATTTTACTAGATCTCTCTCGAGTTGGCAGTAACGAAGGCGTAAATATAGAATTATTAAAACAAACTCTAACAATATTAAATGATGTTGATGGCGGCGGAGTTTATGTTGGCGGGGGAGCTCGAGGAGTTGATGATTTGTTAACTCTTAAACCATTGGGTGTTTTAGGTGTTTTACTTGCTACGGCATTGCATTTAGGCAAAATAGACAGTAATGTTTTGGGCCAGATGGGATTATTATTTTAGTAGACAAACTAACCCGCCTAGTTGGTTTAAACGTATCCCTGCAGGCGATTCTTTGCTTATGATACGAGTTTTTATTTTTCTATTTTGAGCAATTTGCAAAAGCCGATTTAAACGAACTTTTCTTCTATCACCTGCAAGATAACTATCTGTTAACAACAAATACTCCGGTTTAGGCTTTCCAGCCGTTTCTTGACTGTATATGGCATCTTCTGCTTCTTCCAACGAAAATAACACTA
The DNA here is from genome assembly GCA_009779045.1 of Candidatus Bathycorpusculum sp. Classification (GTDB taxonomy): domain Archaea; phylum Thermoproteota; class Bathyarchaeia; order Bathyarchaeales; family Bathycorpusculaceae; genus Bathycorpusculum; species Bathycorpusculum terrae. The sequence continues at coordinate 5,148 of WREZ01000090.1, forward strand.
ACGTATCTGTTGCTGTTGTGTTTAGGCGTTTTTCTAAAAGTTCTCGTATGTTTTCAGTTTCCTCAAAAGCACTATCGTTTATAGACTGTTTAAACTCACCTAAACTTGTAATGTTCCCCACTTGCGCATGAGTTATCGCTGAACCTGCAATTTGTTTAAACGACGCCTTATTAACACCTTGAAGCAACCATTGATGATGCTCCTTTACATGATTTAAAAAATCTTGACCATAACTAGTCTTCTGAGGCGACGCTACAATAATACTCTTAGTACCCTCTTTCAAACTTGGACGAAGAGCATTAACAATAGCTTCATGAAAACCATAAAGTACTTTAGCATTAGACCGTGTACCTTCTAAGTGAACATTAACTTCAAGCTTGGCAACTTTACTATAAATCTTCCAAATTGCCCCCTGAGACTGCTCCACTCCAACAAGTACCGCAACAGGATAACCACGCCTATAAGATTTTGAGACCATTACCCAATTTAACAAAACTAACATATTTAGCCTATCGGTACCTTAAACACAATTAAACCCTTTCATAACACATTTTAACCTACACAAAAAATAACCACCCTTACCTTACAGACTTAAAATACAACATTTAAAAAAACATGTACTCATTATAGAAATACCTGACTTGTTAGCAGTAACTCTTGTTGGTGAAGCGGTAACCCTATTAATGATTCTTTAATAGTAAACAGTAGTTAGTAGTAGTAGTAGT
>WREZ01000091.1 GCA_009779045.1 Candidatus Bathycorpusculum sp.
AAAAACACAAGACCAGAACTACCGAGCTCTTAAAAAAATCAGATCACTACTCAGGAATTGCCGAAATTCTGAAGCCCGAATCTCTACGCACCAACTTCAGAAAATCGTTGTGACTGACGATTTAATCTTTAAACACAAAAATAACCTGCAACATAATTTTTTATAATACGACATGATGTTTATATGAGCACCACAGCTATGCCACAAAAAACCATAATTATGCACTATTTCCGCAATTAAATCCTATTTCACGGAGTTAAAAAATCAGTAACACTTCGATACATAAGGTTACATGGAATTGAGAAAATTAAAGTTGGCAATACCTCTCTTGTTAACATGTTGTTACTCCATCGAGATTTGTAAAAAGTATCAAAGTTATTTATCTGCACTCCTTAACTTTGCTTTCACAGGTTGCACCATCGCATAAAAGCTAAAAACGTCAGACACCTGAACCACGTTGTTACTATCATGTGCAGGTTGATCATTACATAAAACTTTAAAATCGTTATAAATTTCTGTAACGCCAATCAGGGTATAAATCAAGCTCAGAGTGCTAAAAACTGGTGGGCCGAGCCGGACTTGAACCGGCGACCTTTGGCTCGTAAAGCGCCGTCTGAGGAAGATTTAGGCTCTTTTGACTGGATAGCCTTCAAAGATTGGGTATTTAAAAAGTATGCACCATCGTACGCACGCACTATTATGGGTTATACAAAAAAGTATGGACATCTGCTTTATGGCAACCTTAGAGATATAGACCTTATCACTGAGTCATGCCGTAATAATGCAATTAAATCGTTAATTATTTTATCCAAGTATATGGGTTATCATGAAGAATTCAAATCAGCACTAAAAAGCTATGGCATAAAACTGTACAGACCAGACGCTTTGGTATGCTTCACTCGACTGTACACTAACACTAATAGTGATTTGTGGCAATGGTACACAGATGTTCAACCCGTTCTTAACGCTAATGAAAAATTGCTTTTTGAATATTTACGGTTAAGCGGATTAAGAAAAGAGGAAGGCGTAACCTCATTTAACAAAATTATCGAGTTATCCAAGCAGAATAAGTTGGATTGTTATGTTAATGAAGATGGTTTTTTGGAGCATTTTCAGTTTAAAAAGTTGTTTTTGCGTGGCACAAAAAACGTGTATTTGTCAATTGTGCCTAAACGTTTGATTGACGAAATTGTGAAGAGTGAACCGGTTGGTTATAATGCGATACTTAAACGGTTGCAACGCCGAAAGATGCGAAGTCGAATATGCGAACTCCGAGACGCTTACGGCACGTTTATGATTCAAAACGGGTTAATAAAAGAAGAAGTGGACTTGTTACAGGGTAGAATTCCGCCGTCAATTTTTATTCGGCATTACTGGAGCCCATCATTTAAAGAATTAAAAGAGAGAACTTTAACCGCCTTAGAAAAAATGCAAACTATACAGCCTAATCCGCATCCTACAACACCCTAACTAAAGACATGTATCTAAGTACGTCGGCGCAAAACATTACATGTTGCTTCGGCGTCAAGCTGACAAGTTTTACGGCAAATATGCAGAATGCCTTAAACCGTTACATTTAAAGGTGCCAAAAAATTTGTCAAACAAAAAAGCCAGCTGACCCGATGACTGTTAAAATCGATTTTGACCAACAGAGGTTCATAATTAAAGTAACAATTTAATTACAAAAGTATTCAAATACATATCGTCGAGACCACAAGAACATAACATATCAAGCTTAGCGTGACATGACAGAATTCATAAACTTACGTTTCTACCCTATTTACTCAATGTCACAGACTATCAGTAGTTGATAGAGTTTAGTTTGTTTAAATTATGTTTTATTTGGTTTTTATGGTGTATTTTGTTGTTGTGACGTTTTTTGTTAGAGTTAGTTAAAGGGTAAAAACTGTGTTGTTGTGGTTTAAATTAACGTCAGAGTTGTGTCTCAAGAACACAAAAAGATAGCCTGATGACATTTGCCTATTTACCCGTTCGCTCGTCTTGCACCTTTCTCAACTCTTTACAAAAAAGTCGAGCTAATTCATCATAGTCTGAACCTACAACTTTTGATTTCCCAATTAATTTTACTATTTTTTCTTTCGTTATTTTGTGTGCGATATAATCCCCCTGTATCGTTTCATCATTGTTAATATTGTAAAAAGTGCCGTGTCCCCTTTCCTCGTCTCTATAGATAAACTCACCCATATTCGTGAATACAACCTTTCCTTTATTCACATTACCCGTATAAAGAAACCCCTTTGCTTTGCTTGTTCGTATATCACAAAATGTACACGCACATACAATATTTCCTTTCTCGTCATAATCTGTGCCAGAAAACTCATAACTCTTCGTTTGACTATCATAATGAAAATGAAACAAGCTAAATCCTCTGTTGTCATTAATTGTCAGGTCAAGAAACCAATATCCTTCGTATTTTGCCAAGCCGTCTATTGTCTTTCTAAACATCTTTTGATTAAACAAAAACTCGACAACGAACACTATTAAAACAATACCTAATAATGCAGATATGATTAACGAAACCACCATAGAATAAAGTGGACTTAAAACCTGTGAAAACCAGTAATTTATTAACAAGCAAATTAAGCTACAGAAAACAAGTAGTATGTTTTCAATGGTACGTCTCATATCTCACAGCTTCTTTTGGAGTAAATATGTTATCTAATGACGAAGTAAAAGCTTTTTGTCCGAATTATTATTTATCACCTAATTCCAACTCAAAAAGCGTTCACTCTTCGACTACACTTCGATTGGTTAGGGAGTGCCCGAGAATAAACTTTACACTCCAAGCAACGTGAAATGGTTGAAGCATGGATAATGTTTGTCCATATTGCCATCACAGATATTTGTCTGTAAAAGTTATTTCCAAGCAGTTCCTAAGTTGCAGGAATTCTTGTCTGTACTTGAAATTCTAATAATATCCATAAATTTCTTTATCAGTCACTTCTTTGGTCTTTAATTTAACACAAAATAGCAGTTATCAATATTTTTTGAAGAGATAAAAATTTACTTTACTCCATCCACAGCCTCCCGTGCAGGTTATGCATAACTGGAGAGGTTTTTAACATAACTCTTCAACTTGCTTAAGACCCCTAAAAATCTGTCAGACATTCAAACGGTTCTACCTGAACACTATTAAAGTCCTATTTAACCATCACTGGCATGATTGTAGTAGCTGTAAAGGTGTTTCACAAATCGGGGGATATAGAAACAAGGTGTGAGTAGTATTAAGCTAGTTTTTAGTTTATATAAAAAATACATATAATACTTCAGTATCTCTATCTCTATACTACCCGATTTACGCTACACCTTTAGCAATGTTTCTTGATGTGTCTGCACTGTCTGCATTTTCTGTTCGGCTTTTGGGTTTATTGGATGTTTTAGCCGCCAATAGTTTTGAAACTCTGCATCTTTGAACCATTTGAATTCAGGTTTTAGCTTCATAACGTAACCGGTTTGTTCGCCACCGTTTGTACGGTACGGTTCTTCCGTTAAATCAACAAGCTCCAACAACTTTAACGTCTGCATCGTTCGAATAGCGGTCGTACGTGCACACTTTAAATCCTCCATCAAACCTTTAGTCGTCACTGCCTCTTTGTTTAGCAAATAACAAAATGCGTTTATTCTGTCCCACGGCGCTGAACTTAACGCAACATCAATAACAACAGGCAAATCGTCCGTTTGTATTTGGGTTCGCCCTTGAATTAAAGCGTGTCCACGCATCAACGTGTAAAGCGCTTGTATGCAGCGGTCAGGCTCCTCAACAATAGGTTCCGAATTATACGTTTTCTCGCCATCGTACCCCTCTTTAACTATAACGTTGATTTTTCCGCGTAACCGTGTAACAACTTTAGATAGTAAAACCACTTTGTCTAGTAGCTCATCTGAATCGTTAGTGCAATCCCAATCTAGCCGTGTGTCACGCCATATACCTTTAAGAAAGCGTTGCGTTGCCTCGTTGCAAGCGTTAACTTTTTTGCGACTATTCTTCTGTTTCAAATCTGCAATGTAGCTAGAGTTAGTTTTGTTTTTTTGGGCAATCTGCATAAAGTACATTCGTGCGCCTAGATTACCGAACAAATCCCAGACTGTATGAGGAATCGGAGTTGTCGCGCCAAGCCATGTAAACATGTGTTCCCCTTTGTATCCTCGTGTGCCGTAAACCCCTGAATCAATAGTTAAACCGTCACCATCTAAAACTCTGGTTAACAAAGAAAATGTTTCTTTAAGCTCCTCGGCTTTTGCACCAAACAACGTTGACAACTCAGCCGTTATGAGCACTTTGTCTTTTATGCGTGGCAGCAAATCGATTTTCTTTAACTCCTCCTCTGACCGTTGCGCTACGTGCGAAACAAACGCTCGTGGCGTAAACTTGTCAGTTGAATGCGCAAAAGGCAAATTTTTAAAGAAATTCAAAGTTGTAGTTTTACCACTCGATGGGTTTCCTTGCAACACTAAACATAACGGCTGAACATCTTTAATCAGCAAACAACTAACCACCGATGCACAGACTTCTGCGTATGGCCACAACTCTGCAAAATTGGTTTGAATCGTCCGCTTCCACTCATCAAAACTGATGGGTTCACCAATGTTCGTCCACGCTTGACTTTCCGCATTAAAAAAAGGACACGCATCCTTATCGCATAATTCCGCTAACACTTCCGACGAACAACCTACACCGTAACGCTTTGACGCAACACCTTTAACAGCCGAATCCACCAACGTTTTAATCTCACGGTTACTTAACGGCTCATCTGACTTTAATGCGAAATTTTGACAAACCGTTTGAATTTCATCAACCGTTAAAGCTTTACCTGCGTAATAGATGGCTAGTTGAAACATTGTATTGTTTCGTTCGCCTTTTTTCGCGCCAACGTCAAGTAAACGTTTAATGCATGGCGGGTCAACATTTTGCGTTTTAAGCTCAGCGGTATTAAACGTTTTTTTGCGTTCGTCCAGCCACGCTTCAACTTTTATTTTGTGCTCAACAAAAAGCGTCTCCGCTTCAACGCACGTTCGCACGTCCGCTTTAACGCAGAGTTCACGCGGTTTAACAGCTAACTTTTTAATTTCGTTGATTGACAGCTTCTCTAACTCTGTTACGGTAAGTGGTATTTTATATAAGCCCGTTTTCTGGTGCATAGTATTAAGTATGCGCCATAAACGTCGTCGTTCGTAAATACTGGTGTCCACCGTTTGCAGTTTAAGTTTTTTCGCCAGCTCTTGCACGATACTTTTCCAGACAGACGGTAAATAATCCAAACATTCAGCGTTAAACACGTTATGACTAACGGTTAAGCTGACGCCTTTCATGCCTGAAAAAGCGATAGTTATGTTAGCTTCAGGAATGTTGTATTCGCCTGTAAGTTTTTTGATTACAGCGACGGCTTCTTTGCGAGCTTTGTCAGGATTTTGTTCATTATCGAAATCTATGTAGAAATCGCTGAGTACACCACCGACATAAGGATCATCAGTTGCATACATGTAAACACTAGAAAAAAGACCAGTATCGCTATCTTTGTGACGCCCAAACCATTCCTGTAATTTATCTACCGAAATAATATCGGGTGGAGTACTGCGAAGTAAACCTTCACAAACTTCAACGAATTGATTATTAAACAACATATACAACCTCACGTTTAATCAAATTCGATGACAACACTACTGTTGTTACCAAAAATTTTTTCACAATCATTGATAACTGGTCACGACAAACGCATGAAAATTTAGCCGATAGTTTGTGCAGTGTTTAACTGCCTTAAGCCTTATCATTTAAACAAAAACATCAAATATATATGTATTGAAATCTAGTATCTTACTAGACAAT
>WREZ01000092.1 GCA_009779045.1 Candidatus Bathycorpusculum sp.
AATGCAGTAAAGATCGGGTCAATAGGTGTACCTTTACCGGGTACGGATGCGCGGATTGTGGATTTAGAAACGGGAGGCAAAGTGCTAACTGTCGGTAAATTAGGTGAATTATCTGTTAGGGGTCCACAGGTAATGCGTGGGTACTGGCAAAGGTTAGAGGAAACAGCTCAAGTTCTAAGTGATGACGGATGGTTGTTAACAGGGGATATTGCATATGTGGATAAGCAGGGTTATTTTTTTATTGTAAATCGTAAAAAAGACCTAATAAAATACAAAGATTACAGCATCTATCCAAGAGAGCTTGAAGAAATTCTACATAAACATCCAGCTGTAAAACTTTGCACAGTCATTGGTAAACCAGACAAGTTAACAGGTGAGGTCCCTAAAGCGTTTGTGGTGCTAAAAGAGGATACAAAAATAACAAATGAAGAATTATTAGAATTTACCAACAGCAAAATTGCATCGTATAAAGCCATAAAAGAAATAGAAATCTGCCAAAAATTACCAAAAACCTCAGCAGACAAAATTTAAAAACATACATTAAAACCATAATTACACGCAACAAAACACCAACAAATAGGTTTTACAAAGTTAAGTTTAATTCAACAGTAAACATGGGGTGTTATGGTTTTTTGTTTAGACCGTTTTGGAAGAGTTCTAAGTATTTGCCAATGTGGTAGCCGTCTGCTAAGCCGTGGTTTATGTGGATAGATACGGGAAGCCATTTTTTGTTTTCGTGCTCAAAGAATCTTCCAAAAGCAATTTTTGGAATACTTTCCTTACCGCCTATATTTTTTTCATGTCTAAAACTGGTAAAGCTAAACCATGGAAGAGTAGTATAATGTATAACATCAACCCGTTTAGCATCCTCATAGTTAACTTTTAAACCGGAAGTCTTTTGGACTTGTGCAATTTGAGCAGCCGCGTTTTTTTGAAACACCTCAAAATCTTCAGTGTATTCAAAGAGAGCAAATCCAAACGAGTTATCTGACCGTCCAATAGTAGTACTAGCATGAATCCGGTCAAAAAGCCAAATATCTTCATCAATTAGTCGATAACGAAAATTTTCAATCTGATTAACCGCCTTAATAGACTCAAACATGTAATACACAAAAAAAGAACGCCCCAACCGCTTACAAGACTCATAAGCCATCGTACAATCCACATTAGATGTTACACCAAAATAAGGATCATCACATCTACCAAAATGCTCAAAATACTCACGCCTAGACCACGTTTGGAAGTTAACCTTAGTTTTCATTAAATCTCAAATACTGTTAAACACTTATGCCTTAAAAATTTTCATCAATTTTTCCGGAAAAGACACTTGTTTAGAAAGTTAGATATTTTGTTGTCCTATTTGTGGGTACTTTTGTTATAAATCAATAACAACAGGTAGCATATTGTTTGAGGCGTGTTTATTTTACTATTTTTTGAGGGTTTTCCTTGTAGAAATTAGTTGGTGTGCCGTTATATCATATATAGGCGTTTATGTCAAGTGAGAGTGGTCATGTTATGCCGTTGATAGAGTTTAAGAGTGTAAAGAAAGAGTATACTGTGGGTGATGTTAGAATCGCGGCGCTTGAGGATTGTTCTTTTTCGGTTGATAAAGGGGAGTTGGCTGTTATTCTTGGGCCAAGTGGGGCGGGGAAGACGACTATATTGAATTTGCTGGGTGGTATGGATAGTCCAAGTGGGGGTTGTATTTTTGTGGATGATAAGGGAATTCATGAGTATAGTAAGAAGCAGCTTGTAGAGTATAGGCGTAAGAGTATTGGTTTTGTTTTTCAGTTTTATAATCTTGTGGGTAATTTGACGGCTCTTGAGAATGTAGAGCTTGCTTGTCAGATATGTCCTGATTCGTTTAGTCCTAGAGTTATTTTAGAGCAGGTGGGTTTGTCTGAGAGGGTGGATAATTTTCCGTCGCAGTTGTCGGGTGGGGAGCAGCAGCGTGTTGCTATTGCGAGGGCTATAGCTAAGAATCCGAAGATTCTTTTGTGTGATGAGCCTACTGGTGCGTTGGATAGTGATACTGGGCAGCGTATTATTGCTTTGTTGCAGAAGACTTGTAAAGAAATGAACATGACAACTGTTTTAATTACTCATAATTCTGTTATTGCAGAGATCGCAGATAAGGTTATCAGGGTAAAGAATGGTACTGTAAAAAGTGTGACTGTGAATAAGCAGCCTAAAAAAGCCGATGAGATTGTGTGGTGAAATTGTTATATCCTTACTCTATAAAAATACCTTGCTAAAAATTAAGAAGTCTTTGGGTAGGTATATTTCGCTTTTAATTATTATTATGGTAGGGGTAGGGTTCTATGCGGGAATTCAAATGACTGCTCCTAATGTCATGGCAGTAGCTGATACCTATTATAGTGATTATAAGCTTATGGATTTTAAAATTGTTAGTTCCATGGGGTTAACAGATGATGATGTAATTGCGTTAAAGCAGTTAGATAATGTATGTGATGTGGTTCCAAGTTATTCTTTGGATGTTCAAAGCAGTGGTGGACATGCGATTCGTGTTCATGCTATTGAGGAAAAAGTGAACATTGTAAAGTTGGTGGAGGGGCGGATGCCTCTTTTTGATTTGGAATGTGTTGCGGATTGTAGGAGTTATAAAATTGGGGATATAATTGAAATAGCAGAGGATGATGTGGAGGATAAGCTTGAAAATAGGGTTTTTACGGTTGTTGGTTTAGTTGAATCTGTTTTATATTTAGCTGAAGACTATGGCAGTACAACTGTTGGAAATGGTAAATTATATTCGTTTATTTTTATAAATAAGGGTAATTTTGTTTTAGATGTATATATCGAAATTTATGTTCTCGCTAAAATCAATGATGCCATAGCGTATTCAGATGAGTACAAAGCGTTGGCAGTAAAACTTGAGAATGTGCTTAATGAAAAAAAGTCTGAGAGAGAAAGCGCTAGGTATTATCAAATATATAATGATGCCAAGGAACTTATTGAGGAGAAGGAGGCGGAGTTAAATTCTGAGAAGGTGAAAGCTGAAAAAGAATTTTATGATGCAAAAAAAGAGTTAGATACAAACTATAAAAAGTTACAAGACGGCAAAAACGAGTTAGCAGAAAATGAGGCAGCACTCGCTGAGACTATTAGAGAGAAAAATGTAGAGTTTGATTTAGCAAAACAAAAAATTGCATATGCTTGGGAAGAAATTAGTTTTGCACTATCAGAGGCAGGTATAACTCAAGAAGAGATAATTATAATAATTGACGCGTTGGAGGCAGCTATATTCGATCTGAAGGTGTATCTGGATAGTTTACCCGTTGACAGTCCAGAGTATATTGAGGTTAACGCTGCAATTGTGCAATATGAAGAAAAGTTAGAGGGGTTAAAGCAGTTAAAAAGTGCTATTGACGTTTTAAGTGAACAAGAAAAGCAGTTAAACGATGGAATTGCCATCTTCAATGCGGAAATGGAAAAAGCCAAAAAAGAGTTAGAGAACGCAAAAGCTGAAATTGTTTCTAATGAGAAGAAATTAAATGAGGGGTATAAAGAGTATTATGATAATCTTGTAAAATTCAATACAGAAATAGCTGATGCGAAAAAACAAATTGAAGATGCAAAAGGGGAGCTTTTAGATTTAGAGCAGCCGGTGTGGTATATTTCTGGTCGAACAGCTGCTGTTGGTTATTCAGAGTTAGAGAGTAGTATTCAAATTGTAGCTATTGTGGCCACGGTTTTTCCGCTTTTTTTTATTTTAATTGCTATGCTTATGACGTCAAATTCAATGGCTCGTATGATAACAGAGGAACGCGGGGAGTTAGGTACGTTAACTTCTTTAGGGTATACGGATAAAAGTATTGTTTTTACGTATTTGTTGTATGTTTTGTCTGCTTCAGGGTTTGGTGCGGTTATAGGTTTTTTTATTGGCTGCAGGATTATACCCGTTCTTATATGGGATAATTTTGTCTATATTTTTCCACCGTTAGTATTGCAATATAACATGCGAACTTTTGGGATTATTTTAGCGATTACTTTTGCAGTTATGGCTGCTGTTACAGTGATTACCTGTAGACGCGAGTTGAAGCAAAAACCAGCTGCTTTACTGCGTCCACTTCCTCCAAAGCAGGGGCAACAAATATTTCTTGAAAAAATTAGCTTTTTATGGAAAAAACTTTCCTTTACGTGGAAAATCACAATGCGAAACATGTTTAGATACAAAAAACGTGCCTTCATGACCATAGTAGGCATAGCAGGATGTGCTGCCCTACTGCTTGTCGCCTTTGGAATATATGACGGCATGAGCGGCATTGCACAAAAACAATACGGCGACATCATACAATACGACAACATGCTTATACTAAAAAATGAAACCCAAACAATAAACAATGAATTAAAAACGTTACTTGACACACAACAAATTGTAGAACCCCTATTAATTAAACAAAGCGCATGTAAAGTGGAAATAGACCAAAAACTATTAGATGCCTTTTTAATTGTGCCACAAAAAAATGACCTGTTTGAAAAATATTTTAACCTTAAAAACACAACACACAAAAAAAATATAACTCTAAACAATAACGACGTTATAATAACGCAGAGAATCGCCACGGTATACAACTTGAAAAATGGCGACACCCTCACCCTTAAAGATACAAACAATAACCTATACAATTTGACAATAACAGATGTTGCAGAAAATTACATATCAAACTACATATACATAGACACGCCAACCTATGAAAAAATATTTGAAAACACTGCAAAATTCAACACTATTGTTTCAAAACACGGTGCAATAACAGAAAAAGAAGAAACAATATTAGCTGAAAACTTGATAGATAGCGGATATGTAATCAACGTGTTTTTCACAAACGATACCGTAGAAAATGCTCGTGAAAGCGTCAACAGACTAAGCGGCGTAATTATACTAGTAATAATTGTCGCCTCAATTCTAGCCATAGTAGTACTGTATAATTTAACAGCCATTAATATAAGTGAAAGAACCCGTGAAGTTGCCACACTCAAAGTACTAGGCTTTCGCGACAGCGAAACAAACGCCTACATATACCGCGAAGCAATCATACTAACACTAATCAGCATAACCATAGGCATGATCCTAGGAGCAGCACTACACCGATTTGTATTAGAACTTATCGAAATCAACGCCATATCCCTATACAAAAACATAAAATGGACCAGCTTTATCATGGCCAGCACAATAACCATGACAATAACAGGCGTCATGCAAATAATAATCTACTTCAAACTCAAAAAAATCGACATGATAGAATCCCTAAAAAGCACAGAATAACACCACCAACAACACAAAGTCATAATCCAATATAACACCTTAAACATAACAACAATAAAACACCACATCAATTATGAGCAATTAAAAGATAAATAACAGATAGAACAGTGGAGCCTTCGGCGGGATTTGGACCCGCGACCATTACCTTACCAAGGTAACGCCCCACCGGGCTAGGCTACGAAGGCACATATGTATTGTTCTCCGTGAAACAATGCGACTTGTCAATAAAACGCTTACGGTTAAAAGCCATGTTCAAGACGCTAAAAACAGCAAATAAGAGACCACAAACACAAACAAAAGTTAGAAGAAGAAGGCGACAACACCATCTGCAGATTTTTACACCTACATAATACATAATAGAAAACATTACTAAAAAACATGAGCCAAAGAACCCTTGGAACGAGTTTTCCAATACAAGAAAGGTTATAGTTTTTCAACGATTTTATGGCTAAACAAATATTAAGGATA
>WREZ01000093.1 GCA_009779045.1 Candidatus Bathycorpusculum sp.
AATATAATTAAAAATAGGTTGAGCCTCATCAACAAAATCAAACCCCGGATCAATAATAATTGCCTCTTTAGTCTCAACACAACTAGCAACATAACAATTAGTTAAGAGCATACCAACAGGAAAAGTTTCAACATACATAACAATCACCAACGCAATAACAAACGCTAAAAATAAGCCTTTCTAAAAAACAAAAACAAGTATGCATATTTAGTGTGTATAAAAAATTGTTAGGTGGGAAAAAGGATTTTTTCCCAGAGGACGGTTTATTGGCATTTTTCTGGGGGTATGTAGTCGCCGTGTTTTGTTTGTGCTTCTATTAGTCTTTCGCGTTGTTTGTAGAGTTGGCCGAACATTTCTAGGGGTATATCTGTTACGTTTTCTTGGTAGAATTTGGAGACGCGTTCGATTTTTGCTAGGTTTTCAGGTATGCGTATGGTGAATTGTTTTGTGTATTCTTCTTTTGTGTATTCTTTGTTTAGGACTTCTTTGAAGAGTGTTTTTAGGTCTTCGTATTTTGGTATGAGGCCGGTGGGTGTTTTTATGGCGTCTACTTCGTTGTGGACTCTTTTTTCCATCCATTTTATCCAGACGTGTTTGTCTCGTGGGCTGTTTAGGTATTTGCCGTCTTCGATTCCGCGTAGGAAATAGTTGACGCCAAAGACTATGGGTTGTTTTTTGAGTTTGTGTCCGAATTCTAGGTTGTTGTTGACGTTTTTGCCTAGGGGTATGGATATGAAGTCTTGGATGCTCATCATGTTGATTTCTGGTACGCCTTCTTTGCCGATTGTTGCAAATGTGGTTTCTGTTTCTAGTGATGCGCCATAGGCTATGATGCCGTGTTCCCAGCTGTAGCTTTGTTGTACGGGCACATAGGCTTTTGCGTCTCTTCCGCCATACATTATGCCGCCTAACTCTACACCGTTAGGGTTGTTAAGTTCTGGGTCAACGTTTCCTAAGGCTGAGAGGGCTACGGCGTAGCGTGCGTTTTTGTGTGCTGCGGGCACGTCTGCTTCTGCAGCGTCTTTTTTGCCTTCAAACCATTGGCCTGTATAGTTTAAGCCGTCTTTGGGTAATTCTTCACCCATGCCTAGCCAGTATGGTTTGCCGTCTTTGACTAAAATGTTGGAAAATACCACTTCTCCAGCGGTTGTTAACACTTTCCAAATTAGTGCGTCGTCTTTTTCTTTTACGTCTTGTATAATGCCAAAAATGCCGTTTTCAACGTTTACTGCGCGGGCTGTATCGTTTATGTTGTGGATGTAGGCAATGTCATCACCTAGGATCGTTTCGCCTGGTAACATGGCTGTTGAGGTTTTACCACATGCACTTGGGAATGCTCCTGCAAAGTAAGTTTTACGTTTGTTTGGACCATAAACGCCCATAAGGAGCATGTGCTCTGCTAGCCAGCCTTCATTGCTTGCTTTACGTATGGCAAGGCGGAACGCTAGTTTTTTAAAGCCAACACTGTTGCCTGCATATTGAGTGTTTACGCTGTATATTGTATTGTCCATGTGGTCTATGTAAATGGCTTTTTTGTTGTAATCTATGCTAACCATGTCGCTGTTAACATTGCCTGATGAATGGACTACTTTAAGGAAGTCTGTTTTGTTTCCTGCTTTTACAAATTGTTCATAACCACATCTGTAGAGTAATGTCTCTGTATGTGCAACGTACCATGAATCAGTGCATTGTAACCCTAAAATGGTAAAAACAGAGTCTGCTGGACCTAACGCAATAAAGCGAACGATCATTGTTTTACCTATCATGGTATTGCGAAGTAAGCCTCTTACTTCTATAAGGCCTTCTTGTCTATCCATTTGATTAAGTGCTTTGCTTAATGTTGAGCCTTTAGCAACAAGGTATTTGGTTGCCTGACGGTCGCGTCCTTGGTCTTGTTCGCCATCAAAATGTACTGTGTGGCCTTCTAAGTTTAAGATAGCTTTTTCTTCACCAGCGGCTATGGCCTGTTTACGGACATATTCTAAATCTTTTGCGCTATCGCTGCAGATGAAAATTTTTTCTGGATGACAGAGATCGCTTTCTTTTGCAATAAACTCGTGTACATTGGGATTATCAATAGCACTGAGTTTTTTAAAATCAGAGGGACTTAATTTAGATTGTAAAGCTTCTAAATATGGATTCATACATTTACCTCAATAATTATAATTCATGTACTATTCCTGGTATTCTTGGAAAGGGTTGACACTCAGCGATATGCTTTACGCCTGTAATATACCCAACAATACGTTCAATACCTAAACCTGCACCTGCAGTTGGTTTTAAACGTCCTTCTTTAGCCATTTGAATTATTAATGAATAATTTTCTTTTCTTACTTCATGTTGTTCCATTTTTGTAATAATTTTGTCGTGTTCATGTTCACGTTTGGAACCTGAGAGTACTTCTCCAAATTGTGGCATAAATAGGTCATAGTTATCCCATGTGCCTGTGGTGAAATCTTGGAAATCATAGAATTCGCGTGGAATATTTGTTATCCAAACGGGTTGAGAGATCTCTGCGGTAATGTCTTCTTCCCAGGTTGAGCCATATTTAGCTTCAAGGTCTTCGCGGTCTAAAACTTTAAATGGGCCTTCTAAAGTTGGAAGGGCGTCTAGTCGGTTTAGGGTTGTTAAATCGGTTTTTAAGTCTTTTTTTAGGTCTTTAATTAGGTTGGAGAGGGCTTTTTCTATTAGGGTAAAGACATCTTTTGAGGTGGCGTTTTGAATTTCAAAGTCGAGTTGAGTGAATTCGTAGATGTGTTTTCCAGTTTTTCCGCGGTCTGCTTTTTCTATGCGTATGTTTGGGGCTAGGGTGAATAGTTTGGGGTAAATAGTTGAGGCGCCTATTAGTTTATGAACTATCATGCTTGTCATGGCGCGAACTGGTTTTTGGTAGATGTCTATTTCTACTCTTTTTTCTATGGATGCGTTTGGGTCTGGCCAGAGGGGGTCGGTGCTTTGACTTAAAATGACGGGGAGGAGCCATTGGAAGCCCTCTTTTATGTATGTGTTTGTTAGGTTTGTTAGGGTGTATGTTACTATTTTGCCTATAGCGGTTTTTCTTTCTATTTCTTGTTTTGTTGTTAGTTGATCTAACGATTTTGGCAGACTAATTGCTGTCTCTGATGTTGTTGTTTGGGTGTCTTTTTGGTGTGTCACGGTGTTCACTTAGGAATATTACTTTAGGTATGTAGTGTTGTTATTGGTATAATAAATTTTTTATAAAAAACCTGTCTAATTTACAATAAAAACATGTTTATATACATAAAACCTGTAATATTTACATATGACTCTTAAACTTGACGACAAAGACTTAGCCATACTTATGCTAATCCAAGAAAACAGCAAACTAACCGCTAACCACATAGCCAAAAAAACCAACACCCCCATAACCACAGTCTTTGCAAAAATAAAACGCCTAGAAGACCTAGGCATAATAAAACAATACCGCACCATACTCTCCCCAGAAAAACTAAACCTAACAACAACCGCCTTCATACTAGCCGCCGTCTCATATGAAAACAACCCAAACGAAACCCTAATTACTCAACGAGGCGTAGCACAAGAAATAGCAAAACTCCCAGACGTACAAGAAGTACACATAATAACAGGCGACTGGGACCTATTAATTAAAATAAGAGCCGAAAACGTAAACGCCATAGGCAAATTCGTCGTAGACAAACTCCGACGCATAAACGGCCTACAAAAAACATTAACCTGCATGATATTTGAAACTATAAAAGAAACAACCAGCCTACCCGTAAAGACATCTCTAAAAGAAACCTCTAATAAACCTTAAACAGATGTTGAATAATACAACAACGGCAAAGCTAACAACACAGTATTTTTACCCTTATCTGACAGTGCATATGACACCCGCAAAGGCGGCCCAGATTGCACATTACGCTCCAAATAACCATGAGCTTGAAGCAACTTTAACTTATCAGACAACGTACGCGAATTTACTCCTAACACTTTCTTTAGTCCACCAAACCCACTGGCTTTCTTAAGCAGTAAAGTGTATAGAATTTCTAAGCTCCACTTTTGAAATAATACTGTAAAATTTTCTTGCAGACTATCAATTTCATCTTTTACTTCTTGAGGAGTAATTTTTTGTTTTTCCATTATCGCAAAAAACGTCGCTTCAATACCCTGAATGGTTCTATCCATTTGTCCTTCAACAAGTTTACGAAATTCTGCACTTAAAGTTACAGGAGTATTCATGCAGTTACACCTGGTGTATTTTGACTCACTTAACAATTTATAAGGCTTTACTTATACAACATAGTATACAAAATACATCAACATATTATTTACCTTAGGGAGAAAAAAACACATGGAAAAATTTGACGCAATAGTCGTAGGCGCTGGAACAGCAGGCTGCCTTGCAGCAAAAACCATAGCTGAATCCGGCTTAAAAGTATGTTTAGTCGAAAAAAATAGTCGCGAAAACGTAGGCCAAAAAATCTGTGGAGATGCCATAGGCGAACACCACCTAACATTTTTAGGTCTTGAAAAACCAACAGGAGGAGAATTAGAAGCAAAAATTGACGGAATGAAAATCTTCTCCCCAGACGAAAACACCGTCTTTACCGTAGCAGACAATGACTTTAAAGGTTACATACTAAACAGACACCTATTTGGCCAATGGCTCCTAAAAACAGCCGTAGATAAAGGCGCACAACTATACGATAACACAAATTTTCGCTCACCTATAATAGAAAAATCTACAGTAGTAGGTATATCTGCAAAAAACATGAAAACCGGCCAAATCTCCGAGTTACGCAGCAAAGTAGTTGTTGACGCCACAGGATTTTTTGGCATGGTACGCAAACAACTACCCATAGAGTTTGGTATAGATCAAACAATAGACAATGAAGATGTTGAGGCTTGTTACCGTGAAATTCGCCAACTAACCCAAGAATCCGAAAACACACGATACTGCGAAATTTATCTAAACCAAAAAGCCTCCCCCGGTGGCTACACCTGGATTTTCCCCAAAGGCGGAGCACGCGTAAACGTGGGCATAGGCGCCCTTATGCGTAAAACAGGCTACCCAAACCCAAAAGAACAACTCTACAGCACCGCGTTTAAAAAACCAATGTTTAACGGATCAACCGTTATAACAGGTGGCTCATGGTTTGACCCCGTACGTAGACCCCTAGACAACATGGTAAGCAACGGAGTAGCCATAATAGGCGACGCAGCATCCCTAGTAAACCCCATACACGGCGGAGGCATCGGCCCCTCAATGCTAAGCGGTCATTTTGCAGGCAAACAAATAATCGACGCCCTAAACAAAGGCGAACCAACAAAAGAAGCCCTATGGGGATACAACAAAACATACATAGACACATACGGCAAAAAACAAGGCGCCCTAGATATCTTTAAAATATTCCTCCTCTCATGCACCGACGACGACTTAAACTATGGCATGAACCAAAAACTCATGACCGAAGACGACGTACTAAAAGCAGGCATGGGCGACGACTTCAAACTAAACATAACAGAAACCGCCAAACGAGTCTTCAAAGGCATAACACGCCTAGGCTTCCTAAACAAACTACGCCTAACAGTAACCATGATGAAAGAACTAACCACACACTACAACACATACCCCACAACCCCCGACGGCTTCGAACAATGGAGAGACCAAACA
>WREZ01000094.1 GCA_009779045.1 Candidatus Bathycorpusculum sp.
TACTAAGTTATGTCTAACACAACTTAAGGTTAATTAGGTTTATTTGGATATTTCTTTGTGTTAAAATCTGCCTATCAACAAAAACGCGCAGCATGTTGAGAGTTTTGGAAAAAGTACAATATGCCCTACGAATTAACACAAAAAAAGCGGAGACACATATATTTCAGATTAACACCACATTAATATGGTGTTAATATGGTTAAGGCTATAGTAGAAATTGATGAACGGACAAATAGAGTACTCAACATAATTAAAGCCAAACACAGTCTCAAAGACAAAAGCCAAGCAATAAACCTAATGGCACAACAATTTGAAGAGATAATTTTAGAACCAGAACTAAAACCAGAATTTATCGAAAGCCTAAAAGCATCTAAAAACGAAAAAACCATAAAAGTCAACGACTTCACAAAAAGATACTCCCAGTGATCACTTGTACGCCTTAGAAGTAGTTGAGAAAGTAGACAAAATTTTCAAAAAGTTGCAAAAGAAAGACGCCGTACAATTTGAAGCACTGTCCAGAAAGGTTAGCGAAATTCTAGAAAATCCATATCAGTTCAAACCATTAAAGAACCCCATACAACACATGCGCCGAGTACATGTAGGCCCATTTGTTATGGTCTACGATATTGACGAGACACGGATGGCGGTCACCATTCGAAGATACGAGCACCACGACAACGTTTACAAGTAAACTCCATAAACCAATCAAAAGCCTCGTCAATAGAATTTTTCAACCACAAACAAAACTTGACCACCCCAAACAGCAGACAACAAAACCCAATCCACCTAACAAACAACCCAAATTAAAAAAAGAAAAGGTGGTAAGTAAATTTTAGGGAGTTTAGTAAGCTTGTCAGAGTTATAAACGCTAATTGAAGCGTTTATTTAAAATATCTCTCTAGTAACCCTTTGAAAGCCTTACCGTGTCGTGCTTCATCACGAGCCATTTCATGTACAGTATCATGAATCGCATCCAAATTTAACTCTTTAGCACGTTTGGCCAGTTCAAACTTTCCAGCAGTCGCACCGTTCTCAGCTTCCACTCGTCTTGCAAGATTTTCTTTAGTACTGTCAGATAACACTTCACCTAGTAATTCAGCAAACTTGGCAGCATGCTCAGCTTCCTCACAGGCAGCTTTTTCCCAATACAGACCAATCTCAGGATAACCCTCACGATAAGCAACACGAGCCATAGCCAAATACATACCAACTTCAGCACATTCACCGTTAAAGTTCATGCGCAAACCATCAATAACATCTTGAGGAACACCTTTTGCAATACCAACTGTATGCTCAGCAGCCCAAACCATATTGGTGTTTTGCTCTTTGAATTTTTCAGAAGGCGCACTACATTGAGGACATTTTACAGGGGGAATATCCCCTTCGTGGGTATAACCACATATAAGACAAACAAATTTTTTCATTACACTTTTTCTCCATGTATAATTTATGTTTTATGTTTTTTATTTATTTTTATTACTGGAAACTAAATTTTTGATTGAAGACCAAATTTGCTTTTAGATGCGCCACAAATCGGACAGATATAATCATCAATAAGCTGCTCAAACTCATCTGTACTACCGGAGTATTCGTAACCACACACGCTACATACATAGATCTTTTTAGCACTACTGCTTGGTTTTTCTGGTTCATTCACATGGGTTGAAGCGTTTTTTGGCGTCTTTCCCTTTATGACACTACGATAATACGCATATGTCATGGGGGGTTCTTTGAATAAAATTTCAGCTTCCTGCACTTGCGCTATAAAAATTGTGTGTGTAAAATTATCGACAAAATCAATCACTTTACATTGCATATAACCCGTGACACCTTCATTTATATACGGTAAACCCGAGGGCGTTAACCCAAAGGGAACCTGTACAAACTTATCATTATCACGACTGCTACTGAACCCAAAAACTCCAAAAGTACTTTCTTTTGTTTTTTCAGACAAAATCGACACAGAAAACTCTTTTGTTTTTTTAATACAACCATTTGTATAATTATCCTTGTTGATACATACAGTTATCGTCACAGGATTAGAAGTAGATTGTATTACGGTATTTACAAGACAACCTACATTTCTTCTTCCATCTTTTGCACCAATGATAAATAAACCATAGGACAGATTAAACAAGACTGTAGCATCCATGAAAACCATCTCGCTTGCTCAGTACATCAAATAAAACACAAGTAATTAAATAATATTATGGTGCATGTTTAAACTAAATTTTCCCAAATCTATTACACTCGCTCTCCACAACATAAGGAACCGTGTGAAAATAACTTGTGATATTTTCGGCGTGTAATACGTTCAATTGTATGTTTTGCCCATGCAGGCGATCACAAGTTAATTATGCACAGTTTCTTAGGATTTCTTGGTGGTTGTTTGGGAAGCTTTGTTTTAGCATTTCTGTTAGTTGTAGTTGGTTTGTTATTTTGGTTAATAGTTGGTTTGGACCGTGGGTTTTTGTGGTGATGATGGTAGTGGTGGTGGCGGTTTGTTTTTTTGAGGTGTTGTTTTTTCTTGTTGTGGTTGGTGTTATGTTTCCGGTTTTTGGGTCGATTTTTCCTATGCATGTTTGTTTGTTTCGGGGTTGTTTTTTGTTTTTGTCCCAGTAGCTTTTTTCTATTTTGTAGAGGATGTTGTACCGTTCTTTTTGTGGCGGATGGTTGTGTTTGGCATGTTGAGCTAAACCTTGCATAGTTATATTGTGTACTAATATACTATGTTTTGATTGATTGATAGTGCTGATTTAAGTTACAATCATAATTTAAACGGTTTTTTATGCCCCGTTACAGCAGCATAGTTACATTTTTCGGGATTTTAGGTTATAAAAGTTGGGTTTAATACTAATGACGTCTATATATGGTAGATGAAAACGGGGGAAGTTAGTTTGAGAAAGCTTCTTGAAAAACTCAGTAGAGAAAAACTTGTTGCTTTTATTGTTGAATATGCTGAAACTGACGCTAAATTTGCTAATGCTTTAAATGTGCGTTTCAGTAGACCGGAATTTAATGAAGAGCTTGACAAGATTGAGATAGATATGGATAGGGCTCTTAGGGGAGTGTCTGATTATTATTATAATCGTGACCATGGGGGTTATGCGAGTTTTAATGTTAGCGATATAGTTGCAGAGATTGTGCAAAGGGTGGATCAAGGGCATGTAAGGTTAGCGTTTGCGGAAATAGGGCTATTATACCGTAAGTTGCTTGAAAAATTTGAGTATCAGGACGAGTGTGAGATAAGTGATGAGGCAGAAAACTGTCTTGAGTTAATGGCTATGATTGCCAGTAAAGCGGTTAATGAGGATGATAAGGGGTACATATTTAGGCAATGTATAGTTTTTGCGGATATTGATGAGGGTAAGGATTATGGTGCGGATTATGAGGATAAATTGTTGAGAATTGCGGCAGAATTCGTTACGTTGGATAATTTTTCAGAATTAGATAAGGCATTAGCAGGTTTTGAGGTTAAAAAGTGGCGAGGTGAAGAATTTAAGTTAATTCGTCTTGATATTATCCGCAGGTTAGAGGGAGAAAAAGCTGTTGACACCTTTATTGCTGAGAATGTACAGTTTCCTAAAATCAGAGAAATCGCCTTTGACAAGGCTATGGGTGACAAAAATTTTGTGGAGTGCGAGCGACTCTGTATTGACGCGTTGTCATTATATGAGCAGCATTATGGCATTTCGTCGTGGCTGTATAGATTGTTTTCAGTATATGAAATGGCAAAAAACGAAGTAAAAATGGCAGAGACGGCTGAAACTATTCTTCTTAAAGGGAATATGGAATATTATGATAAATTGAAGCTTTTGCTTAAAACTCAGGGTGTTTGGGATAGTTCATATGTAGAGTTGCTTGGTAAATGTGAGTTAAAATTGTCGTATTCACAGTATATGGAAATTTTAGCGAAAGAAAAGGAATATGAGTTATTGCTGGAACAAGTAAAGAACCATCCAGAACAAATCTATCGGTATGGGAAATTGCTTGCTGAAAAATACGCATCTGATATATGTGCCGTGTTTACTTGGCAAATCCGTAAGGAAGCTGAAGCTGCATTGGGTAGAGAAGCGTATAAAATAGTCTGTTCACACATTACATATTTTGCTGAAGCAAGTTATAATGCTGAAGCTGCTAAACTGGAAAGTGATTTAAAGGTAGAATACAAACGCAAGCCCGCGTTCGTTGATGAATTAAACAAAAATAGAGGGTAGTTTACTATGAGTCTTTGTCAGTCTGATATTGAGCTGTTCTACAAGTTATGGATTACTTTAATTTGGTCTATAAATCAAAAACATAAAATTGTACCTGTATTTAAAAAGCCTGTTTACGGTGAGCGCATTAATGAGGAGCCATTTATTGCCATTCGTCCGAAATTGTGGGAAAATCCACAGTGGATAGATGAGTTTTTATGCGAAAAAGAATCTAGCGAGTTAAATGAGGATGAAAAAGAAGTCTTAAGAAACTGGCGTAAAAACTTTATAAAAAACCGTTTTATAATAGCGAAACATTTGTCAAAATATTCAGTTTTTATGACTTTTGAAGACACTGCAGAGCTTTATGGCGTATATGGCATAAGCGACCCTATCAGAGAAACCGCACCTTACCCGGCACCTTGCATAGTTGATACGACATTACTGCCCTTTAAGGATAAAATTATTTATGACAGCTTTCTTGGAACTTATCCCGTTGCTTTCGGCAAAAACATGAAAGACAGCATAAAAGACGCATATGAAAAAACAAAAGAAACCACAGGAATAGTTGAAGTCATAGGAACACCACCCACACCTATCAAACAGCAACTCACCACAAAGAAACCTAAACCTTCAAAAATAGCTCTACCAAGTGTGGACACCAAAGGCGTGAACGTACCAAACTCAATGGCCGCACGGTATGTGGAAGTTGCAGACATCATTGAAAAATTCTGCGATGAAAAATTAAACAAAGAATACAAGGAAATATGCTTAAAAGCACTTACAAAACTGTGTCGTAAACGTCCATCACCACTCATAAAGGGCAAGGCACAAACATGGGCTTGCGGAATTATTTACGCCATAGGATCTAGTAATTTTATCTTTGATAAATCTCAACCCATAAACATGACAGCAAACGAAATTAGAGAATGGTTCAACCTATCAAAAAGCACAGTTGGCAGTAAAGTCGCTGAAATAAACAAACTTTTAGATTTATCATACTTCAACACAGAATTCCAACTGAAAACCCTTGTCGATAGAAATCCCATGATATGGTACGTAAAAGTAAACGGACTCATCGTTGACATACGCACTATGCCACGAGAAGTACAAAAAGAAGCCTACCATAAAGGATTGATCCCATACATTCCAATGGACAAAAAAGAAGAATACTAAGAATCAACCAAAACAACAAAAATGACGCCAAACATTTTTTGGTATAACACACATTCAACAGTTTAAACAGAAACAGACAAAACGATACCCACTCAACAAACACCTAAAAAACAGGACAAACTAAACACAAACAACATTACTTCTTACCACAATAGAACACAAAAATAATTCAACACACCCTTTTACCCAAACTACCAAATACAAACCTTAGCAACTTTAGAAACATAATCCACTTCACCCTTAAACACACCAATATTTAGCCACTAAACATTATCAAATATAA
>WREZ01000095.1 GCA_009779045.1 Candidatus Bathycorpusculum sp.
AAAAAAAATGACTTTTTGTTATAAAAATCTTTAAATGTTTTATTTGCTACATTTGTATTTTGTTATGACGATAGCTCAAAATGTACGTAATTATTTGCGAAATAAGCCATATTTGCTTGAGGCGTTAGAAAAGAATATAGTTAATTTAAGTGAGTTGTCACGACAAATTCAAAGTGAGCTAGAAACTGATAATACAAGTGCTGTAAAAGCTGCTTTGCGGCGTTTTTCAGAGGAGCTGCAGAAGCATAAACAGAAAAGAGAGGAGAAAGTTCTTGCTCTGCTTAAACGTAGTAACATAGCAGTGTATGATCGAAAAAGTGTTATGATAACTTCTAAAGAAATTCAAGTTAAAGATAGTATGAAAGTGGATCTGCCGGGGAAGTATGTTTATTTGTTAGATAAAGCAGACTTGCCTGAGCAGGTAAGTGCTCTTGTTAAGCATGAAAATTGTACAATGATTGTTATTCATTCGCCAAAGGAGTTGGAAGCAACTCCAGGTGTGGTTGCATTTCTTACGGCTTTGTTAGCAGAGCAGAATGTTAACATGATTGAGTTTATTTCGTGTTGGACTGAGACGGTTATTGTTGTAGAAAAGAAGGATAGCTTAAAAACTTATGAAGTTCTTTCAAACATTGTTGAATAGTTTACAGTTATGAACAATAAAATTATTAATATTCACAAACGTTAAGTTTCTAATTAGAGTGAGAAGGATGCCTATAAAACAAGTAACAGTAAAAGCGCCAGCGACAAGTGCAAACCTTGGCCCAGGATTTGATGTTTTTGGAATAGCTCTTGAGCAGCCAAGTGATAAAGTAACACTAACAGCCATTGATAATGGGGTAAAAATTCAAGTTAGCGGTATGGGTGCAAGAACGATTTCGCTTGCGCCAGAGAAAAACACTGCGGGGCGTGTGGCAGAAATAATGGTTAAGGACTTCAAGTTGGAAGCTGGTTTGCATATTCATGTGGAGAAAGGTATCTTTCCTGGTAAGGGTTTAGGGAGTAGTGCTGCTTCGGCGGCTGCAGTAGCTGTTGGTGTTAATGCTATGTTTAATTTGGGTTTGAGTAATAAGCAGTTAATTGCGTATGCGGCAAAAGGTGAAGTGGCCTCTGCGGGTTCTGAACATGCGGATAATGTGTCAGCGGCTGTGTGTGGGAATTTTGTGCTTATAAGGTCAATTAGTCCGTTAGAGATAATTAATTTAGAGTGCCCTAAAGATATGGAGTTGGCTGTTGCTATGCCTAAAATTATTACGCCGCCAAATAAGACAGAAAAAGCTAGAGCTGTTGTTCCTAAACTTGTGTCTTTAGAGAAGCATGTTTTTAATTTGGGTAAAGCTGCTGCTATGGCGGCAGGTTTTGCTATGGGTGATGTAGATATTATTGGTCAATCTATGGTTGATGATATAGTTGAGCCGTCGAGGGCGTCATTGGTTCCAGGTTATGATAAGGTTAGAGAGAATGCGTTAAACGCTGGTGCATTGGGTGTGACGATAAGTGGTGCTGGGCCGTCTATGATAGCTATTGTGAATGGGAAGTCATGTGATGCTACTAAAGTTGCGGTGGCGATGCATGAAGGTTTTTTGTCTGCGGGTTATGATGCTAATGCTTTTGCAACAAAACCGGGTAGAGGTAGTTATGTAGTGGAGATGAAACAATGAGTTACCAAGAATGTATAAATTGTCATACAAAATATGGTATAGAGGAAATAGTTTATTTCTGTAAGAACTGTGGAGATATCCTTGAGGTAAAAATTGATCTAGAAAAAGCTGCGGCGACAGTTAAATCTGGAGCCTACAAGAATGTTCCCTTGTCGGTTTGGCGTTATCGTGATTTTATGCCTATTCATGAAGCGACCAACGTGGTTACTTTATGTGAAGGAGGAACGGGTTTGCATCATTCTAAGCGGTTGGGTGAGGTTTTAGGGCTTACAGATTTGTGGATTAAAAATGAGGGAGAGAATCCGACGGGTAGTTTCAAAGACAGAGGCATGACCGTGGGTGTAACTAAAGCAGTTGAGTTAGGTGCAAAGCATGTAATTTGCGCGTCTACGGGTAATACAAGTGCTAGTTTAGCGGCTTATGCTGCTCGTGCAGGGATACGTTGTACTGTTTTAATTCCTTCAGGTAAAATTGCTTATGGTAAATTATCACAAGCTATGATTCATGGTGCCAAAGTTTTGCAGGTTCAAGGTAATTTTGATGAAGCTTTAGAGTTTGTGTTAAAACTTGCTGAAAAACATAGTAGCATTTACTTGCTTAATTCAATTAATCCGTTTCGTATTGAGGGGCAAAAGTCTTTGGGTTATGAAATTTGTGAGCAGTTAGACTACAATGCGCCGGATCGTTTGATAGTACCTGTGGGTAATGCGGGTAATATAAGTGCTATATGGAAAGGGTTTAGCGAATTTTATAATCTTGGGTCGATAAACAAGTTGCCAAAGATGACAGGTATTCAGGCGGTGGGTTCGGCACCTATTGTTAAAGCGATTAAGAGTCACAATAGTAAAATTGTTCCGGTTGCAGAACCTGAGACTGTTGCTACGGCTATTCGTATTGGTGCACCAGTTAGTTGGAGAAAAGCTATTAAGGCTATTAATGAGTCACATGGAACAGCTGAAACTGTTACAGATGATGAGATTCTTGATGCACAAAGGATACTTGCGCAGGTTGAAGGTATATTTGTGGAGCCTGCAAGTGCGGCGTCTATTGCTGGTCTTAGGAAACTTGTTCGTAATGGCATAATTAACAAAGATGAACGAATTGTGTGTGTTACTACTGGTCATGGTTTAAAAGATCCAGATACAGCCATTAAAATGTGTGAAAAACCATTTGAGGTTGATGCAGAAATGTCAGCTATAGAAAATGCGTTAGGTTTAAAAGTTAAGTAACATATCGAAAGGTGAATTGTTATGAGGATTATTTTAGTTGGCTATGGGGTTGTGGGTAAGGGTGTAACAACGATTCTTGCTAAGAGGTATTTGGAAAAGGTTGCAAGTTATGGATTTAATCCTAAGGTTGTTGCCATCGCTGATGTTGATGGATCAGTAATTAACTCGCGTGGTTTTAGTCCTGAAAAGCTTGAAGAGTTTAAACAAAGAGGTTATCCGCTTTCGGCTGATTCTGAGTTTGGTCATAAGGGTATGACGGCGCTTGAGATTATAGAGAGTGTAGAGGCAGAAGTTGTTGTTGAGGTAACGCCTGTTAATATTAAAAATGCTGAGCCAGCGCTTTCATATATTACTAAGGCGTTTAAAACAGGTAAGCATGTTGTCACGACAAATAAGGGACCTCTTGCTTTGGCTATGCCGGCTTTAACTGAGCTTGCAGAACATAATAATGTGTTTTTGCGGTTCAGCGGTACTGTTGGTGGGGGGACGCCGATGTTAGAGTTTGCTAAGCGTTGTCTTGAGGGTGATAGAATTCTGGCTATAAAGGGTATTTTGAATGGTACGACTAATTATATTTTATCGGAGATGGGTCAAAGTAGTATTTCATTTCAGGAAGCCTTGTCAAATGCGCAAAAGCTTGGTTATGCGGAAAGAGAGCCATCTATGGATGTTGACGGTTTTGATACTGCTTGTAAAGTTGTCATCTTATCTAACTGGATTATGGGCAAGAAAGTGACTTTAAAAGATGTAGATATTTCAGGTATTAGGGGGGTCACACTTGAGATGTTACAGGATGCAGCAAAAAAGTGTAGTACCATTAAACTTATAGGTACTGTAGATGATAAAGGCGTTTTAGTTAAGCCTGTAGAAATTCCATGGACAAATCCCTTATGTGTTAGTGGAGTTCTTAACGCTGTTACTTTCCAGACCGAATATTCTGCTGATCAAACTTTAATTGGCAGGGGGGCAGGTGGAATTGAGACGGCAAATGCTGTTTTAAGGGATCTTTTAGACATAAGACATAAGTTGGCCTCAAAACTACTATCTTAAAAGGGTTGAAAAATAGATGAAGAAAGTAATAATGAAGTTCGGTGGAACCAGTGTTGGTACAGGTGAGAACATACGCCAAGTAGCTAACATAGTTACACAATACTCCAAAGAGTACCGAGTCTCTGTTGTTGTTTCGGCTTTGGCAGGAGTTACAAATAAACTTTTAGAAATAGCTTGTCAATCAAAGAAGGGCGATGAAGGGCTAGTAAAGAACTGTACTGATGAGTTGTTGCAAAAACATAAAGAAGCTGTTGCATCGGCAATTGTAAGTGAATCCTTGCAGAAAGAAGTTAACCAGAGAATAGAGCAGATAATAGCTGAACTTGGGAAAGTTTTAACAGGTATCTGCTATGTAGGTGAATTAACAGCTAAGTCAAAAGATTATGTAGTTTCTTTTGGTGAACGTTTATCAGCTCCAATTGTTTGGGGTGCAATACAAGACAATAATCTTGAAACGCAATGCTTCACAGGTAAAGAAGCAGGTATTGTAACAGATTCTAATTTTGGTGAAGCAAATCCTCTTATGAATTTTACTATGCATCTTGTACGTGATAGACTGGGCCCGCTTTTAGAAAAAGGTGTGATTCCAGTAGTTGCAGGATTTATTGCTGCAAATCAGGACGGTGTTATAACAACTGTTGGGCGGGGAGGTAGTGATTATACTGCAACCATTCTGGGTGTTGCATTAGCAGTTGATGAAGTTTGGATATGGACAGACGTAGATGGAATCATGACAACAGATCCTAAACTTGTATCTACAGCAAAATTGTTACCACAACTCAGTTACCAAGAAGCTGCTGAGATGGCGATTTTTGGTGCAAAAGCTATGCATCCGCGTGCTTTGGGACCAGTAAGTAAAGAAAACATACCTGTTAGAATTCGAAATACTTTCTATCCAGAAAAACCAGGCACACTTATAACTAAAGAACCTGTCGCAAATACAGAGCAAGTGGTTAAAGCAGTAGCTATGATAAAAGATGTCGCCATGCTAAACGTTAATGGCGCCGCAATGGTTGGTGCACCGGGCAGTTATGCAAAAGTTTTTGATACCCTTGGCAGAAATAACATCAACGTTATGATGATATCCACAGCTGTTTCTGAAGCAAATATTTCAATGGTAATCAAACGTGGCATGCTCAGCAGAGCAATTAGCAACATAGAAATCGCCCTCTTAGAACAAGGAGGACTAGTTAGTGAAGTAACCACTGAAGATGACGTCGCCGTAATTGCAGTCGTAGGTGCTTACATGAAAGGCAGCTTAGGTTTAGCGTCAAAAATTTTTGCCACAGTAGCCAATAAAGGCATAAACATCCGCATGATTGCACAAGGCAGCTCAGAATCAAACATAAGCTTTGTCGTTAAAGAAAAAGACGGCCCAGAAGTTGTCAAAGCAATCCACGAAGAATTCAACCTCAACAAAACATAAACACCCTTTTTTCACTTTTTACCTGCTACTACTATAGCATCAATTCTGTATGAGTAACTAATAGATAGATAGATTTTAGGTTTATAACCGCTGCTTGGACAACGGGTTATGGAATATTATACATCAGGTATTGTTAATGTTTTCATTTTGGTGTTAAGAAATTCAAAGTTATCAGAGTGAAACAGGTGGCTTTTGCAGTGGCAATCAGAGCAGCCAAAGTTAGGTACTGGTTGGCTGTGTT
>WREZ01000096.1 GCA_009779045.1 Candidatus Bathycorpusculum sp.
GGTTTTTGTGAAGTATGTTTTTTGTGTTGTTATTTTTGTGTTGTAGTAAAGGAAAGGCTTTATGTGGGGAAGTTTTTATTTTAGGTTCTAATCTTGGACCGTTAGTCTAGTTGGCTAGGACGTCGCCTTCACACGGCGAAGATCGCCGGTTCAAATCCGGCACGGTCCACCAGTGGTTTTTCTAATTGTGTTTTGTGTTTTGTTTTAGTTGTTTTGAAGGTGTTTTTTGGTGTTGTTGTTTTGGTTGTTGGTGGGCGAAATCTTTTTTTGTTGTTTTGTGTTTAGGTGTTGTTGCATAAGGTTTGTTGGTTGGTAGTTGCTTTGTTGTGGCAATTTTTGGGTGTGGTGTTATGTGGGTGATATGAGTATGTTTAGGGAATGTTTGAAGGTTGAGGTTGTTAGTTTGGTGGATAATGTTGTGGATTTTGCGTCTTGTAGTCGTAATTCTGTGGTTAGGCCTTTGTGGAAGTGGTTTAAGGCGCGGTCTATTGAGGGTGAGTCTGCTTTGGTGCATAGGTTGATGCCTGTGGCTGAGCATGGTTTTTCAATGTTAGTTCGTGTTTTTACTGATGATGGTGTTTGTTGTAGTGTTCTTTTTGATACTGGTGTTAGTGCTGAGGGGGTTGTTGTTAATGCTAAGCGTATGGGTATTGATTTGTGTGAGGTTGGTTTTGTTGTTGTTTCTCATGGGCATTATGATCATTTTGGGGGTTTATCGGCTGTTGTAGCGGCTGTTGGGCGGTCTGATTTGCCTATTATAGCTCATGAGAACATGTTTAGGCCGCATGGGTCTGATGGGCCTTTTGGTGTTAGGGCTCATCCTGTTTTTCCTTCGTCTGAGCAGTTACGTCCGGCTAAAGTTTTTAACACAAAGTCGCCATGTTTAATTGCTAATAGGTCTGTTTTGGTGACAGGTGAGATTCCTAGAAAGACTAGTTTTGAGCGTGGTTGTGGTTTGAATAGGGTTTTAAAGGATAATGTTTGGGAGCCTGATCGTTGGGTTTTAGATGATCGTGCTTTAGTGGTAAATCTTAAGGGTAGGGGGTTGGTGGTTATTTTGGGGTGTGCTCATGCGGGTCTTATAAATACGGTGCGTTATGCTCAAGAAGTTACAGGTGTTAAATCGGTTTATGGTGTTATTGGTGGTTTTCATTTAAGTGGTTTAGAGAATGAAAAGCTTATCTCTCCGACGCTTTTGGAGTTAAAGCAAATTAATCCGCAAATAATAGTGCCTTGTCACTGTACGGGGTGGCGTGCAAATTATGCTTTAGCAGAATTGTTTCCTCAAGCATACATACACAACAGCGTTGGAAACCTCTATCAACTAACAGGTTGTGAAGACCTCTAATGGTCTATAAGTGAAGAGTTAAATAGTCAAAAATAGCAAATTACATAGTAGATAAGTATTTGAGGAAGAATTATGGGTAATGGTCCATTGTTTATTGTTCCCTTTCGTTGTACTTTTGGTTGTGATAGCAGCTGTATTCATTGTACCTCTGGTGGAAAGCAAGCTGTAACTGATGAAGTTGACACTGAAGGTGCTAAGCATATTGTTGATCAGATTAGCGCGTTTGGAGCAACTTTTTTTGGTTTAACAGGCGGAGAGCCCTTTTTGCGTTCTGATCTTTCTGAAATTATTGCATACGCTAAACATAAAGGCCTAAATGTTAGCCTAATTACTGACGCTCACAAAATGGATGATAACGCCTTTAAAATGTTAATAGACCATAAAGTGCGCATCTCCATAAGTATAGATGGCGCCGAAAAAACTAACGATGCCATACGAAGCAAGGGCGCCTATAAAACCGCCGTTTTTGCTATTGAAAAATTTTCAAAAGCAGGCTTACTTGACTGTCTGGTCTACACCTTTGCAAAAACAGAAAACGGCACAATAACCAACGTAAACAAAGACGATATAACACACGTAATAGAGTTAGCCCGTAAAAACAACGCACGATGGACCGTTTTCCACGGCTTTATCCCCTTTAGTAAAGAAAGCATAAAAGCCGACCCCACACCCCAACAATACGAATGGGCCTGCAACACCCTCTATGACCTAATGTTACAATACAACGGCAAACCCGAAATAAACGTATACATACCCTTCATGGCACGTATAGCCAAACAACGAGGCATGCCAAACTTTGACGATTGGTACAACAACTTTTTCCTAGGCCGATGCTGGTTTGGCAAATTTTTAAGCATAGCTGAAAACGGAGACGCCATACCCTGCAGCTACAATGACGCATACCGCGCAGGAAACATCAAAAACAAACCATTGCAACAAATCTGGCAAGACATGGAAAACAATGAATTCTTCGCTAAAGCCCGAGACAAAAACAACCTCAAAGGCAAATGCGCCATATGCGAATACAAACAAATATGCGGAGGCTGCCGAACAACAGCACTATACTACACAAACGACATACACGGCCCCGACCCACGATGCCCATACACACCATCTCTAACCAAACAATAATTCACCAACATTTTATGTCTTCTTTGTAAAACATAACCCATAAGACGATGAGATTTTTAGTAGTGCAAAAACTCTCCGTCATGTTCCATAATTTTTTCTTCATTAGATTTTTCTTTATAAACAGATGTGTTTATGGTCTCCATAATTTCTGTTACTTGAGCATCCATCATGTCAATGAGATGAACAATATAAGCATAGATTGTCTTTGCCTTCTCATCATAAATATGATGATGCCCCCGTATAACCGAAAGTAAGTGATAAAAGAAATCCTCACCAAACAAGCTAACAATGTCCTCTTTTCTCTCATACATCATTTCACAGCCATATTCCCTATGAGAGATAAAACTGTTTTTAACATACTCGCCCATATAGAGCTCCCGAATCTTGCCAAGGTCATGACATATAACTCCCATGTATATGATATCACTATAAGGTAAAAGTCGCTCATCATTTCCAATCATCGTTTTAACCAGACGAAGCATCTTAATAGTGTGATTTGCAAGACCCCCTACACAAGCATCATGTTTTCTCTTTGCCGCAAATTCTGAAAAGAAACGCGCCTTCACATCATCAATAATGATCTTATTTACCAACTGTTTAACATTAGGACTGGCATCACTTAGACATTTGTAAAACTCCTCTTCAAGTTTACACTTATCATAACCACATAAAAAATCCCCTATACTATAACCATGAATATCAGATTTAACCGACTCTATTACAATTGTGGCAGTAGAATTCCAAGTATCAATTCTACCTGAAATAGACAAAATTTTCTCCGTATCCACTGCACGAAAATCTTCAATCACTTCACTCCACACTACAAAACCAATAGTGGACTCCTGATCACAAAGAACCCCCTTAGCAAAAGGTTTACCGTTATTCCCTGTTTTATACCTAAACGAACGGATATAAACACTACCACTCACCTTTTCATCATGTCTTTTTGTCATTGCCGCTTTGATGTCTACTTTCACACTTACCGCTCCACATTCTATTTTCCACTAACTTGGCATACTTGTTTTAACTTTAAAAAGAGGTCTTAAATTATAAAACACTTCTTATATGTAATTCTCTATTGTTCATATCAACGTATTGGATAGTAGTGCGTAATCGTCTGTTTTTTCGTCTTCTAATTGATAAACTGTTACACAACTTTTTGCAAGTAACTAAGCTAAATCTTTTTTTGTTAACCAAAACATTTAAAGAACGCTCTTAAGGGTTAAAATTAGAAATAAGCCAGTTGGGCGGGTAGATCAGTCTGGCATGATCGCCACGTTGGCATCGTGGAGGTCGCGGGTTCAAATCCCGCCTCGTCCACCAATAGTTTTCTTTTAATTTGTATTTGGTGTATTTGGTTTTTGTTTGATTTGTTTTTTCTTTTGTTGGTTGGTTTTTTGGTTTTTGGCAAAGAGTTAAATTAATTGTTTGTGAAGGTTTGTTGTGGGCTTTATGATTTGTAGTTGTGAGGTTCTTACGCCTGTGGGTGGTGTGGGTGTTCCTACGGTGTGGATGGAGCGTAATAAGAAGTGGTTATGTAGTTATACTTGGCATACTTCATCAGTTAAGGGTGTTGGGGTTGCTAGAAATGAGTTGTTAAGTAAGGCGGGGTCGCCTTTTGTTTTGTGGTTGGATTCTGATATAGAGTTAGAGTTTGATCCTGTGCCTGCTCTTTTTGAGGTTATGCAAAAGTTTAATGTGTCGGGTGTTTGTGCGGGTCAGTTAACTGTTGGGGATAAATGGTTTTTGAAGGTTGCCGCTGAAATGGATCGTTTAGAAATTGAGCGTCATGGGGGTGTAAAGATTGTTGAGGCGCGTGCTTTTCAGTGTGCGCTTTATAAACGTGAAGATTTGCTTAAAATAGGTGGTTTTGATCCAGCCTTTGATGTTGCCGGTGAGGATAATGATGTAGTAAGGCGTATGATAGCTCAGGGTATGTTAGTTCTTCATTGTAACAAGTTAATTGTTAAGCATCATGTTAATGAGCAAACGTATTGGCGTAAATTTAAAGGTTATCATAAAGGCTTTAGTCAGCTTGCTGCAACTATGCAAGATCAATATCAACCCGAAACCCAGGGCCCCGCCATAGACTTTAGTATGCTAAAACGTATGCCCCTAAAATATCCCCTATACAAACTCAAAGAAAAATTTTCATTACGCTAATAGTAAACTATATTGTTGGAGTGAAAATTGTGGTTGCACCTAAAATTTTGACGTTTTTTGTTACTAATCGTTGTAATGCTAAATGTAATCACTGTTTTAACTGGAAAAACTCGTCTATAGACGAGTTAACTTTTGAAGAAATTAAAAAAATTAATTTTAGCATATTCAATTCTATATCCATAACAGGTGGCGAACCTACACTACGTGTTGATCTTGCAGACATCTGCAAACATGTTGCCGTAAAAAACAAAATTTATCTAAACACTAACGGTTTAATGCCACAACGCATACATGATGTTATAAAAAAAATCGGTTCCAACATGGTAAGTGTTACTGTTTCACTTGACGGAACAAAAAATCTCCACAACCAAATTCGAGGAGTAGACTGTTTTGACTCTGCAATTGAAACAATAAAACTCTGCAAAAAAGAAAACGTAGACATTACAATTCTTACAACAATCTCCCGTTCCAACAAAACAAACATTTCTCAATTAATAGAGTACCTAAAAACAGAGAGCATATTTACAAAAAAAGGTGACATAATATTCAACATAGCCCGTGGTCTACAACACGCCTTTAACCTTACTCCCCAACAAACTTTTCATCACAACCCAAAAGACAACAACACAACTCTGTTAACTATTACCGAGCTAAAAGATGCCTACACCCAAATTAAACCATACATGACAAACCAAAACCGTGTAGTATGGCAATACTCCCTAAAAATGCTCTCCGAACACAAAAAACTAGTAACCTGCCAAGCAGGAAACATAGATATGGTCCTCCACGCCAACGGTGATGTTGCCGCCTGCGAATACACTCAACCCTTCACAAACATCCGCAACCACAATTTTGAC
>WREZ01000097.1 GCA_009779045.1 Candidatus Bathycorpusculum sp.
AACAACAACAATAACAATAATGATCAAACAGTAACCATAGACTTCAACAAAAGCTATACAGCAGTTGCCATAGCACTTATTGTCATTAGCTGCATAGTCGGCGGATACCTCATAATCTACACCGTTACCCCCCCTGGTTACAATGAAATGTACATACTTGACAACCAAAACCAAGCCGTCAACTATCCACAAACACTTATCATAAACCAAAACAACACCTTCACCACACCCATTGTTGTTACAAACTATATGCGAACATTACAAGATTATCAAATCCAAGTAAAAATTGTCCACCACACAATAAACTTCCCACTTAACGCTCCCACATACAGCACATACGAATTCACATTAAACGATAAACAATCCTGGGATAGCAAAATACCTGTAACCATTAACGAAGAGGGAACATACAGCGTCGTGTTTGAACTCTACGTCAAAGAGAATGGAAACTATATCTTTACTAACAATTACTGCACATTACCACTCACAGTAGTTGCAGGTAAAGCTTAGCAGTAGATTACTACCGCTTTATTTGCTTACTTTTGTTTGACGTTCAATATACTCATTTTCAATTTGTACTCTGTGTACATTATTGTACGCGCAGAAGGGGATAATTTTTTTGTCAGGTGTTATATAGTGAACAACACATCGACGGACACGGTTTACGTCAAAGTTGTATGAGTCCATAAAGGCCATGCAGCCTAGTAGGAAAATTTTTCGACGTATTTTACCTAAAGAAGCATAAGATGGTGAAATATGCATACGCAAAATGCTACTTAACAACGTAAAAGTACCCACTTCTTTTGTCACCGTCAACATACGCATTGATAGCATGGCTCCCATGAAAAGTGAAGATAATAACGATAATTTGCCTTTTGACTCCGCTTTTTCAGCAGTTTTACGGATATAATTGAAAAACTTGTCAAAGTTTACAAACTGATTAATTGGAAACATTTTACCATCTTTAGAAACGTACACCCAGTTTACAATACCACATTGCGGGCTACAACTAAATAGAGGCCATGGTTTTTGCATGAATTTGCGCATTATTTTAATTGGCGAGGTCATAACTGACATTGGAAATAGGTCAGTTGTTTTTATTTCCCCTCTGGTTTGTTTTTCCACATCTTCAGCAAAATTCCATTCACGAAAATTTTCGCGAAATGGATTTTCAGTTGCTCTACCCGTAAAAGCAATTGGCTGAAAAATTAAACCTCTTATGATATCGGTGTTTTTGGCTGCGAAGCGTATCATGTCACCTACTTCGTTATCGTTTAGACTTTTCATTAAAGTGTTAACCAAAATAACTTCCATATCATATTTGCGACAGACCTCAATGGCTTTTAGTTTAATATCTACAAGAGGTAAGCCACGGACTTTTTTGTTAAAATCTTCGTTAAAACTGTCAAATGATAAATAGACAATGTTTAGTCCATTTTCTTTAAGTTTTTTAGCTATACCCGGGGTATCAACAAGATGAGTGCCATTTGTCGCTAGGATAGTCATGAATTTTAGACGATGTGCAGCAGCAATAATTTCTGGCATATCTTCCCGTTCAAGTGGTTCACCACCTGAAAAAAGAATAGCTGGAGGTTTTGGGTTTGCTTTTGCAGCAAACTCTAGCATGTCTATTAACGCTTCTTTAGTTGGTTCATAATCCTGATCTTGATTAGGAAAAGTCGAAAAACAAACAGCACATTTAAAGTTACAACGTTTAGTTACATCAATTACTCCTATAACTGTTCCCGAAGCATGATTATTGCATGTTTCACAGACATAGGGGCATCCTTCCGGATTCTTTGGCGCATTAAGATCACCTAAATATTGAAATTGATCATATTTTTGCATATGCTCAAAAATTGGAGTACTTTGCCAATGAGTAGCTTTAAACTCACCATGATCCAGGCAATGTTTAGAAATCTTGATTTGCCCATTAATTTTATCTAATTGGGCATCGATCTTTTTTTGACATTTTGGACAGATGCTTTTAGTTTCACTCATAACAGTATTCCAACTATTGTTTCAACAATCAAAGCCAAAGGCAACAAAATCATAGACATAGTTACCATCCGCTCATATTTACGCACATTCTGAATTGTAGACGCTGAAGTTGCAAGACGTATTGCAGAGTAAATTAACAACACACTCCAAACTAAGATAAGCGGCAGATAATACATTGAAAAACCTGCTACACCAGTAACGCCCACGTAACCCGTAATTTTTCCAATAAGCGAGGGCAAAGGCGCTAGGATTCCTGTTAGCATAAAAAATATAGCTCCAACTTTAGTAGCGCCTATACTGCCAATTTTTTGAGGCAATGTAGGATAACCTACTTTTGAATCACCATCTACACTTAGAATATCTCTTAAAACATTCCCACCAATTGTGCCAAAAGCTATCGGATAAAGACTTAATGACGCAAAAGTAATAGTGGCTTGAACTGTTGCTTGCCCATACATAAAAGCTGTTCCAGTTAAGATACCTACAAGAATGTTTGCAGCAAACCCTGATTTACGCTTAACAAGCCATGAATAAACAAGCAACAACACAGAGTCTATAGCAATAATTGCAAAACTAAGCCAGTTAATAAAATAGGCCATAGTTAATCCAACAACAAACAGTACACTTGAGATAGCTATTACTTGCTTTAATGTTAAAGCACCTGCAGGGATTGGACGTTTAGGCTTTATTACAGCATCACTTTCACGATCAAAATAATCATTTATAGCA
Organism: Candidatus Bathycorpusculum sp.; assembly: GCA_009779045.1. Lineage (GTDB taxonomy): Archaea > Thermoproteota > Bathyarchaeia > Bathyarchaeales > Bathycorpusculaceae > Bathycorpusculum > Bathycorpusculum terrae. The sequence goes on from WREZ01000097.1 coordinate 2,731, forward strand.
AAACCCGCACTGGTTATAAAAGCCATAGATAAGAAAATCAACACAATTTCCTTAGGAGCAATCATACTTTTAGTGATAGCAAACGCTGTAAGCAGCGACAAGCCGCCGGTCATTAACCAATACGGCATTCTTAAAAGTGCAACCAATCCTCTAACAGGTGATGTACTCATTTAGTTAATTTCCTCTCAATAATGATTTCCTTTATATTATCCTCAAAAGATACCTTGGGATTCCAATTTAACTCTTTCTTTGCCTTGGTTATATCAAACCATATTTTAGTCACATCACCATGCCAGGAAACATTTGTAGTAGTTACAGTAGTTTTATTCTCAAGACCCATAATCGATAACATCATTTTAGATAACTCAAGAATAGACGTGGTCTTTCCAAACCCAAGATTATACACTTCACCTACAGCAGAATCCATGCTTCCCACTTTAATTAACGCATCAACTAAATCAGAAACATGCACAAAATCACGACACTGCTGACCAGTACCTATAATTTCTAACTTGTTAGGATCCTTAATGAGCTTATCCAAAAAATCATGAATCACACCATGACATCTAGAACCATAAACATTAGCAAATCTAGTTATCACAATATCTAAACCGTACTGCTCACGATACATCTGACAATACTGCTCACCTACAACTTTAGATAGACCATAACAAGAAAACGGGTGAAAACCATAACTCTCAGGCGTAGGAAACACAGACGGATTACCATACACCGCCGCACTCGAAGCAAAAACCACTTTTGCATCATCTTTACGAGCTTTCTCCAGAACACATAAAGTACCTTTAGCATTTGTATCAAAATCTTCCATAGGATTCTCCATAGAATAGGGAACCACAACTTGAGCAGCCAAATGATAAATCAAATCCATTTTCTCTTGAGAAAGTAACGTTTTAAGATCCAAAATATCCCCCTTAACAAATTTCGCTTCAGGAACATCAGACACATTTTCAATTTTTCCACTTGACAAATTATCATATATTGTCAAATCATTTGTTAAACTAGAGAGAGCCTTAGACAAGTGAAAACCAATAAAGCCAGCTCCACCTGTAACCATCACTTTCTTATCATTAAATTCTGTCATCTAAATCACGATAAAGCCTATATGTATATGCACATAGTGTTAATTATATGTCGCCTGTAAAAACTATAAAAACCTTTAGGGATTTACTCGCATTCCTCACTGTAATTCCAGTAGGTGGAAAAGAAGACTTCGTTTTCACTTCAGCAGAAAACATGTACCTCTTCCCCCTAATAGGTAGCTTTATAGGCCTAATAGCAGGCGCATATTATATCAGCAGCAACTTTATACTCCAATTCCTACTAAACGGACTTAACAACTTCATAACCCTACCCGTCACCTTCTTAGCAAGATTCACATCAGCCGCTATGACCATAGCTTTTCTACTAGTTATAACAGGCCTTCAACACTTCGATGGCCTAATAGACCTCGGAAACGCCTTAGGCTACAGAAATGAACACGACAGAAAAATGGCTGCACACGCCTGGACAGTAAACTATTCAGGAGCCATATTTGCCATAATCATCGAATTTATAGCATTTTTCAGCCTATTTATGCTAACCCCCGCCTTCAACAATCCCCTTATAATACTTACAGTCCTCATCACAGCAGAAGTCGCAGCTAAACTTGCCATGGTAACACTTGTATGGATAGGAAAACCCACATACAAAGGATTAGGCTCCATATTTCTAAAAAAAGCCAAAAAGAAACTAAACATTATTGCCTACGTCATTTCATCAATAATTGTATTTACACTATTTACTTTAACACATAACCCAGTCTATGGCCTCTTAGGCGTAGGCGTAGTATTTGCTAACATTCCAATAGTCTACATAATGGAAAAAGCAGCCGAAAAAATATTCGGCGGCGTTACAGGCGATGTCATAGGCGCAACAAATGAAATTTCAAGAGCAATAACTTTTGTACTACTCATAGGAGTGCTAATAATCATATGACCATTTCTGCCCTAATTATGGCCGGCGGCAAAGGCACCCGCATGAACTCACCACAAGAAAAACCCCTCATCAAAATCTGCAACAAACCCGTCATCGAATACGTATTTAACGCCCTAAAAAACACAAAAAACATCAACGACATATACATAGCAGTAACCCACCAAACCCCAAAAACAACCAAATACATAGAAAAATTCCAAACAAAAACAGTAATAACACCCGGTAAAGACTACGTCTCAGACATGGGCTACGCCACCCAAACCCTAAAACTAGGCAAATTCCTCGCCATAGCCGCAGATTTACCCCTAATCACAGGAGAAATCCTAGACCAAATAATCAACCGATACGAAAACTGCGGTAAACCCGCCTTAACAGTTGCCATACCCATAGAAACAAAAATCAAAATGGGCATGAGCATCGAATACTCATTTAAAATGGACGACAAAGACGTTGTACCAACAGGAATTAACGTAATTGACGGCAACAAACAATACGGCAACGAATGGCTAGACCAAGACATATACTTACTAGACAAACCCGAACTCGCCATAAATGTCAACACCCCACAAGAACTACAAATAGCCAAAAACATCCTAACAAAACACCCAAAACAAACAACATAAACAAACACACAAACAATTTTAACCTATCACAACAAACAACTGCGACTCACCCTTTCCATTTTTGACAATACAACTATTTAACATTTTTAAAATCATTAACTAACCAAAAA
>WREZ01000098.1 GCA_009779045.1 Candidatus Bathycorpusculum sp.
CCTACACACAGTTTTAGCGTTACCCTTTGAAGAGGCTAGAAACACTCTTCTTGAAATGCCCGGTGTTGGACCAAAAACAGCTGACGTGGTGCTACTTTTCTCTGCACAAAAACCCACAATACCCGTTGACACTCATGTTAACCGTGTTTCCAAACGTTTAGGTATTACCCCAAAAACGAGTAATTATGAAACAATCCGCTCAAACTTACAAAACCTATTTGATGAAACAGATTACTTGATTGCTCATCAACTATTAATCGGACATGGACGCAAATTCTGCAAAGCAAAAAAACCCCTCTGCAACATTTGCCCTATTAACAATTATTGCAAAACTAAGGGAGATACACTCTAATGGGCACTCCAATCTCTCCCTCCGTAATGGAATACTTTCCCTATCCAGAAGTACGTATACATCAGGATCAATTCATAAATACCATTTACAACGCCGTAAACACGCGACAATCCGTGTTAATTGAAGGCAGTAACGGCTTAGGCAAAACCATTTCAGCCCTTTCTGCATGTTTACCTGTTGCCATTGAGAAAAAACTCAAAATCCTCTACGTCGCCCGAACTCACAGGCAACATGAGCGCGTTATCGACGAGTTACGCATGATCTACAAAAAACACCCAATCAGCGGTATATCCATTAAGGGACGACATGAAATGTGTCTTAACGCGTTTGCAGCCAATGGCGCTTTTGACTCAAAATCGCTCATGGAAATGTGTGACCTCCTAAAAGCCAAAGGCCGTTGCCCCTACTACAAAAACGTAGATATGCAAACATATGATTACCTTCAACTCGTTAAACAATTAACAGTGAAACCTTACACCGCCACTGAAATTCAACACATCTGCAAAAAGAAAGAACTCTGTCCGTACGAACTCGTAAAAGCATCTCTACCTGATACAAAAGTCATAGCACTAAGTTACCTATACGCTTTTGATCCCATGATCCGAACAGCTTTTCTAAAACACATAAACACTGACCTCTCCAAAGTAATTCTTGTAGTCGATGAAGCACACAATATCCCTGAAACAGCGGTTGATATCTCTAGTAGTAACCTCTCACTTTTTGTTTTACGACAAGCAGAAATCGAAGCTAATCATTACGGTAACAGAGACATTGAACAATTCATTCACTTCTTCCATGAAGAAATAGAAAAACTAATAGAAACTGTCCATCGTGAAGAAATAGTCAGTTCCGATAGAATAATTGACATAATCCAAAAATGTGGCATCTCTAATGCACGCAGTTTTTTTGAACATATGCATGAAATTGGTGTTGGAATAAGACGCAATATGCTAGCAGAGGGAAAAAATCCCCGCAGCTACGTAAATTCAATGGCTGAATTTTTGTTACACTGGCTTGACACCTGTGATGATAGCTCTTACATTAACGTTGCAAGTCACTACTATAACGAAAAAAACCAAAAAACTGCCAAACTAGAAACTGTCGCCCTAGACCCTTCACAAATTACTGAACCCGTCTTCTCAGCAACATATGCTAACGTCATTATGTCAGGCACCCTACAACCACTTAACGCATACCTAAAAATAACCAAACTATCCAAAAACGCCGCACAATTCATAGCCCCTTCACCTTTTCCAAAAGAACACATCTTCTCAGCCGTATGCTATGGTGTCACAACAGCTATGGAAAAACGAACCTCAACAATGTACAAAACTATAATTAAACGCATAATTGAAGTAGTAGACAACACTCCTAAAAACACAGGCATTTTTGTTGCCTCTTTTGATGTTATGAAATCCCTGCTTAATGAAGGCTTAGCTTTAGCCTTAGATAGACCTCTCTACAAAGAAGAAAGAGGTATGACCTCTAAACAAAACGAGAAACTCGTATCCGACTTTAAAGACTGTGGAAACAAAATGGGCGCTGTTTTCCTTGGCGTTTTAGGAGGTCGAACTTCAGAAGGTGTTGACTTTCCAGGAAATCAAATGAACTCTGTTATAATTGTTGGTGTACCATATGCTGAACCAACCCCTCGAGTAAAAGCCCAGATTGAATATTATGAAAAACGCTTCCCAAGTTTTGGCAGAGAATACGGCTACGTGTTACCCGCCATGAAAAAAGCTTCCCAAGCTGCAGGTCGACCCGTACGCACTCTTGATGACCGTGGCGTAATAATCTTTTTAGATTCCCGATACGCAACAGGTTACTGTCGAAACTTTTTACCCTCTTGGGTAAATGACGGTATGAAAATGTTACCTGACCAAGACGGGGCTTTAGCAAAAGAAGTAAAAACATTTTTTAATTTTGTAAAGGCGACTCCTTAAGCTCCGGATCTAACTTTATTCTTCCAATCGCAATACTAAATGGTTTACTATCCACAGCTGTTAACACTTTCATAACTCTACGGTCACGATTATATTCCAACATGATGCCAATTCCAAGAAAACGTTTTTTTGAATCTTGTAACCCAACAAGTATTCCTTTCTCTTTACCAGGCTCTTTTGGTAGAACATTCTTCTCTTGAATTTCCATATAACTGGCAAACAACGAACGCACTTTAGCCTCTTTTAAATATTTTGCATAATTTAACTCACGTAACTTTATACGCTTCTCAGGAACACGTCCATTAACAGCTGTAGATGACTCAACATAACATGTAGACACAGCCGCGTTTATACTAGAAAACAATGGATTAAGCTCTTCTTGACTTTGAATACCTACTACCAAATCAGGTTTAAACTTATCAACCAATTGCATTTTATAACTAACTGCACTTTCCCCCTCAACCCAATTGTCAGTGTTAATTATCACATAATCTACTTCAGCATTTTGCATAATCTCCCGATGCATAGTTACTAAACCTTCAATTGTTCTATCTATTGTTTGAATAGGCGAAACAGCTCCAACAAAAAACGCGTTAGACCTTTTTACTTCACGAAGCTCAGTAACCTTCTTAACAGTATAACCATACGAAACCGTACACGGAGGACCAAGATCTGACTGCTCTAAATCACCATCTAGAATAGCCACTTTACTCTTTCTATCAACAAGTTTGTTAACCAAATAAGTACTAAAACTACTTTTTCCCGAATCAACTTTACCTACCACCATAATAACTGCCGGTTTACTCTGTATAACCGTAACCGCTTGAAATGCTTCATCCCACGACACAGGAATAGATGATGTCTCTATCTCCTGCACCAACGCATTTACCCCAAGCGAAATATGAAACTCTGCAGTTTCTAACACATGAAAAGGCTGCCTTTTCCCCTCACGCACAATAATTTGATAATTCTCTTTCATTATACAACCAAATATTTCCGCTTTACCCGAAAGCACTTTCACAGATGCTGAACCATTTACTAGTAAAGTTTTACCCATTTCAACTGTTTTTTTCATTCTTTTCTTTCCTCTCTTTTCTTTCTTTGATAAATACCGCCCATCTTGCCGATATTATAGTAGCCGACGTTATATGCCTCAAACATCTACTACGTTTACTCAACGCCAAATTCGTTCCCCCCTCGCTAACTACCTCCAAGACAATACTAGACGGCAATGCATTATCCAACACTTCAATTAACCCCTTGTAAACGGGCACACCATCCCAATTTTAATTTTAACACTCGTAACTGATAAATTAACATTTTTCAATATACTTTTTATTTTATTATCCATTTCCCATATGCTTAAACAATTTGCCCTATCAACAGCTTTACCATAAGCTATTACTACTAATCAAATCACTTCACCTGTCAATACCAATAACCATTTTCTTGTAATACTCTTTCCCCTGCAGATTAATTATAACTTGACTTATTAAACTGTCTAATTCATCCTCAGATGTAAATGTTAAAACCTTACTATACTTTATTTTATTTTTCTCTTCAGGCGTTGTTATTACCACAATAGTTCCTATAGATATATAGGCTCACCGGGTATTAAACTGAAGAAGGGCATATTATTTTCCTTAAGCAGATTTACGATATAAAAATAAGCTTTTCCCTGCACTGTAGCAACAGCAACTTTCACACTCATACCGTCTACCTATCAATAATTTTTAAACGTAAACACATTATTAAACCGCAAGTTAATAGTCTTAATAGTTTTGATGTGCATTCCCGTGATTGACATAAAAAAAATCTCAACAGGCATAGACTACATCGACACCAACTTAGATGGTGGTATCAGTTCTGAAACAATTACCTTAATTTACGGTGAACCCGAAACTGGAAAAAGTACACTTGCAACACAATGCGCTTTTAACTGCGCAACACAAGGACTAAAAACCTTATATATTGACTGTGACAACACTTTTTCTCCAAAAAGACTCTCCCAAATCGCCGCTGAAAAATTCGACGAAATAGCTGACAAAATATTACTTATTAAACCCTTAAACTTCAAAGAACAAACTGCAGTAATCGATAGAATAGCTGACTATATAACCCACAATTTTGGTTTAATAGTTATTGACACTATAAACTCACTCTACGGCGCCAAATTTGCAGAAGCACCAAATAAATCCAAAGCTTTCGATGTAAACAGAGAGTTAAACAGACAAATGGCTATTTTAGCACAAATAGCAAAAATCCAGAAAATTCCCATTATAATTAATAGTCAAGTTAGAAACATGTTCAGTGACCAATATAGTAGCATTAAACCAGTAGCAAATCGCGTACTAACCTTCTGGGCTGACAACATAATATCCCTTAAACCAACAGAAATAAAACTAATCAAAACAACCATAGAAAAAAAACATACAAAAATAGTACACCTTACCTGTTATGTACAAATAGGCGAAAGAGGTATATCTGCAACTGAATTCTATGAATAAAACAGGCTGGTAAAAATCATGGACATAACTCTACTGATCATCCACGCTATAATATTCATTTTTCCCGCCTACTGTGCAAACGCTACACCTGTGCTTGTAGGTGGCGGAACCAAAATTGACTTTGGCAAAAATTTTATTGACGGTAAAAGATTATTTGGCAATAACAAAACATTCCGAGGATTCTTTTTCGGATGGCTTGTTGGTTTAAGCGTTGGTTTAGTTGAATGCTATTTTATCCCTTCACATATTCTATCTTTACCTATCATTTTTGCGTTACTTACACCATTTGGTGCCCTTTTAGGTGATCTGACAGCTGCTTTTCTTAAAAGAAGATTAGATATTGCACCCGGAGGTCTGTTTCCGATTGTTGACCAGATTGATTTTGTTGTTGGCGCCCTTGTGTTCTCTCTTCCGTTTGCTTTAATAGACTGGAAAGTTGCACTAACAATATTGTTAATTACTCCACCAATTCATTTGTTTACTAACTTTTGCGCTTACAAACTTAAACTTAAGAAGCATCCATGGTAAACATATTCCCAACATAATAACAATACTAAAACCATGCAAAATTATCGTAAAGAATTATCTGAAAACAAACACAAATATGAAAAGAAAGGAAAAGAGAAAATGTATAGTTA
>WREZ01000099.1 GCA_009779045.1 Candidatus Bathycorpusculum sp.
ATTAGAATTGTTTTCGATTAAATGATATGACAGCTACCACAAGCAACAGTATAGTTACTATACATGATAAACCAATGGTAAAAACAGTCGCATCTGTCACCCCAAGTATGGTTGGAATCAACGGAATTACTGATAAATTATTCCCACCGTAAATAATCAGGATTGCACCCACAATAATTGACGGCGAAACAAGACCTATAAGCACACCAGCAGCGCAAGACACCGCAATCATTGATAGACTTATCGCCAAAGATTCTCCAGCACTAGTAAGCACAGTTTGAGAAATTACCCCTGTTGTTACCCAATCAGAAAATATACCAAAAAATATTGCTATCAGAGAGGCTACTGCAACACACGAATAGACCGCAAAAAATTTTGCTAATATAATCTCAGCCCTCTTTACTGGTCTAATCAAAAATAACTCATATACATGACGACTTTTTTCATTGATTATAGAAACTGAGAGCATAACAGCCGAAAGCGTTCCACCAATACTGGAAACCAGCAAAGCAGAGAGCAAAATAAAAGGAACCGTTGGATCAGTACTATTGCTTTGTAGAAAACGAAGCACAAGCACCAAAACGGGTAAACCAACCCACAAGAAAGCCATAACTTTAGATTTAAAAAAACCCTTTAATTCGTCTTTATACAGATGAAACAAATTCATTGTGCTTGACCTCCGTCTTGTATGTAAGTTAAATAAATTTCATCAATAGATGGCGACAACAAGGATATGCCTCTAAGACGCATACCTAAGTTTATTATGACTTTAATAACACTGTTTATAGCATCATCAGGATCAACTTCGGACTGAAAGGTAAGAGTGAGTTTAGTTTTATCTATTTGTTCAATTGTTTTTATACCGCTTATTTTTCCTAATTCTTGCCATTGATCACTTGGGGTTGACAGCAGAACTTCAATGGTTTTAGGTGTTAAAAGGCCTTGTTTTAATTGGTTAAGAGAACCGTATTGTAAAAGTTTTCCATGGTTTAGAATTCCAATTACGTCTGCTACATCTTGAACATCACTTAAAATGTGTGATGAAAAAAGAATTGTCGTGCCTTCACTGGAAAGTTTTTTAACAATTTCTTTGAACTTTTGGCGACTTAGTGGATCTAAACCGTTTAGAGGTTCATCTAATATCAAAAGTTTTGGATTGTGAAGCAGTGCTTGAGCCAGTCCTACTTTTTGAGTTGTTCCACCGGATAATTTTGAAATTTTTTTATCACGAACTTCAACCAGATCTAATAAGTCAAGAACCTCTGAAATTCGTTTTTTAATCTCTTGATCGTTGAGGTTTGAGAGTTTGCCAAATATTTTCAATGAATCTTTGACTGTTCGCCATTCTTGAAATGCTACATTCTGTGGAAGATAACCAAGTAATTTGTGAATTTCATTTCTTTGAGTGGGCATTTTGTAGTTACCGATTTTGACTTCTCCATGAAAATCACTAAGCAGACCTACAAGAATTTTCATTGTAGTTGTCTTTCCTGCACCGTTTGGTCCAATGTAACCAAACACTTCGCCTTCTTTTATATCAAGCGAGACATTATGTAGAGCATACAAATTGTTGTATTTTTTATTCACGTTCTGCATGCTCACAAATACAGTATCCCTCTTCATTTGCACTCAACTCTTATGATTTTTAAATATTGTACAAAAATTTAAGTTTTCTCTTATTCAAGTTAAGAACTTCTTTGTTTGAAAAAATGAGTAAAATAGTTAAACAATTAAATCATCGCTATAAATAATACAGCAATGAGTGTGAAAATGTTTTGCAGTGTTTCAATGAAGCGGTGTTCTATGCTGTTTGCCTATACCTGAAAGTGTAAAGATTATTGCGGATGCTATTAGCAGTATTGTTAATGAGGTGAATAGTCCTGTGTAGGCGAGTACTGTTGAGAGTATTATGCCGCTTATTATGGGACCAAGTGTTTGTCCTATATCCATTGTTGTGCTGAGAAAGCCCATGGATGTGCCAATTAGGTTAGTTGGTGTTAGCTCACACATTAGGGGGGTTGTTGATGATATGACCAGAGCAAAGCCTATGCCGTACCCTATGGAGAGGGCAAGGAGTATGGGGAATTGTGTGGTGAAGGGGATTAGGAAGAGGAGTATTGCGCTTATGGTGCAGCCTAAGATTATAGGTAAGCGTCTGCCGTATTTATCGGATAATCGTCCAAGTATGGGTCTTAGGGTGATTAGGGATATGATTTGTGTGCCTATAATTATGGATACTGCTATGGCGTTTATGTTTGCTATTTCTATCATGTATTGGACTAGGTAAAACTCTACAACACCATAAACATAGTATTGGCATGCTTGGATAAAACTAACGATTACTGCGCTTTTATTGTATGCAATTTTTAGCCATCCTTGGAGTATTTTTCTTGTTGCTATTTTAGCTTTTACTGGTTGAGTGTTGATATTGTTGTTTGTTTTGTTTTCTGCGAGTAAGAGTGTGGCTATTATAAATGTGGTGATACCTGCTGTTGCGACGGCTATATACAGGGTGTGAAAACTGTAGCTGGTGATAAATAGTATGGAGCCGCCTAGAAATGGTGCTATTCCTCGGCCTATGTATGTTGCTGAGTTAAAGGCTGATATGCGTTCGCCTTTTTTGTCTGGGAAGCGTTCGACTATTGTGGCTTCTGCGACGGGGATAAACATAGCTGTTGCAAAGCCGTGGTAGAATCGTACAAGGGCTAATTGCCACCATTGTGTTACGCCAAGGTATAGGAAGGGTGCAGAGGCAAATATGAATGTTGCAAATAGAAGTATTTTTTTTCTGCCAAAGACATCTGAGAGTGAGGCTGCAGGTAGGCTGATTAGTATGCCTGGGATAGTGGAGGCGGCTGCTATTATGCCAAGGAGATCGGTTGGTGTTCCTAAGCTTACGGCGAAGGGATTAAGAACGGGGTTTTTGGACATTGTAGAGCTAAGAATGGCCATTGTGCCCATTATGCAAAGCACAATAAAGTATACTCGACCATTCAGATGTATCCTCTTCAAAGTCACATTTTAGCCCTTGCCATTGATAAGTAAATGTTATTTACCAACTGCTGTTTTTTGTTATATAAGTAAAACTCTTTGAAAGTGTAGTCTGAAAAGAGTTGTTAGTCAATAAACAAAGTTTTGTTGTGTAAAATTTATGAAAGGGAGTAGTATTATTTAGGTATAATGAAGTGGGTGTTTAGTTTTGAGTGTGAGTATGTTTGTGGATATAATTAGTGATAGTAAGGATGTTGTGTTTTTTGGTGGTGCGGGTGTGTCTACTGAAAGTAATATTCCTGATTTTCGTTCGGAGAAGGGTTTGTTTAGTGTTCGTGAGGTGTATGGTTATTTGCCTGAGGAGTTGTTGAGTTATACTTTTTTTATGGAGGAGCCTGATTTGTTTTTTAGGTATTATAAGGAGAATTTGGTGTTTTTGGATGCGCGGCCAAATGTTGCTCATGTTGCTCTTGCAAAGTTGGAGAAATCGGGGTTTTTGTCGGCGGTGGTGACGCAGAATGTTGATGGTCTTCATCAGTTAGCAGGTAGTGTAAATGTGTTAGAGTTGCATGGTTCGAATCATCGGCAGTATTGTGTGAGTTGTGGGATGAAGTATAGTTTGGATTATATTTTTAGTTCTAAGAATTGTGAGGGGTTTGTGCCTAAGTGTAGGGTGTGTGGGGGTGTTGTACGACCTGATGTGGTGTTGTATGAGGAGTCATTAGATGATAGTGTTGTGCAGTTGGCTATTTCGGTTATTGCAGGTGCGGATTGTCTTATTGTTGGGGGAACATCTCTTGTGGTTTATCCTGCAGCGGGTTTTTTGAAGTATTTTAAGGGTGAGAAATTGGTGGTGATTAATAAAAGTGAAACCGTATATGATAATCAGGCAACTGTTGTTTTCCATGAAAGCATAGGTAAGGTGTTGTCGGGTGTAATGGAGCAGTTGGGTTTATGAGAAAGAAGGGCGGTAAAATATTATGCGTAGTCTTCAACAAACAATTGGAAATTTAATTGATAAACAAACAGTTTTTTTCATAGGATCCATGGATGAAAACGGGTTTCCTAATATAAAGGCAATGTTATCACCGCGTAAACGGGAGGGTATCAAAGAATTCTGGTTTACCACTAACACATCTTCACGTCGTGTGGCACAATATCGTATCGACTCTAAGTCGTGTATATATTTTTGTGATAAACGGTTCTTTTGTGGCGTTCAATTAACAGGCACTATGGAAGTGTTAGAGGATGTTAAAACAAAAGAAATGATATGGCGTGAGGGCGATACAATGTATTATCAGGGTGGGGTAACTGACCCAGATTATTGCGTGTTAAAATTCACAGCACAAAAAGGCCGTTACTATACAAATTTTAGCTCAGAGGACTTTAACATATGATATACGAATACACACTATCTACGTTAGAAGAAAAATTTTACGATATTACTGCGCAAGTTCGTGAAGCAGTTATTAAAAGCGGTGTAATTGACGGTTTATGTGTAATTTTTTGTCCGCATACTACGGCAGGGATTACTATAAACGAAAACGCTGACTCAAATGTAGTTAAAGATCTGTTACTTGGACTTAACAAAACCTTTCCGTATCGAACGGAGTTCTGCCACGCAGAGGGAAACAGTGCGGCGCACTTAAAAGCGTCAACTATAGGGACAAGTGTAACAGTTATATTATCAGAGAGCAAACTTGTGTTAGGCACTTGGCAGGGCATTTACTTCTGCGAGTTTGATCCTCCAAGAAACAGAAAATTATATGTAAAAATTATAGGCTCTAAAAAAATTGAAACATAAATCAGTTTCACTTTAACTATCACCTGCCTCTCTCCACTGCATAGCAGTGTTGGTTGAACACTGTGTTTATATGCGGTTTTTCAAAGGTTAGTAATCTTACAATATATCTGTGGTAGTTAATGTGAGTTACAAAAATCGTATGTGTCCAAAAGTTAGTAAAGGTGAGATTAGTGTCTTCTCTGCCTTAAGTATTGCAGGATTAACTTCAGGTATGGTAACTCAGCAACCTATTATTCTAAAGGCTACAATACCTGACTTCTGTTGGTTTGATCTTAAAAAAGCGGTTTATCTTGACGGAGTACAAGTTCATAGAAAAGATAAGCAGCAACAAAAAGATAATGAAATTGTAGATTTGCTTGAACAAAAAGGATGGGATGTACTACGCATTCCATATGAACCTCCGTTAACAGCTCCAGAAGTGGAAGAAATTATAACAACTATAAGACATTTCATAGGTTTAGATGAAGAAGAATAGGTTAACAGAGTTTACCTGGCTCTTAATAATTGTAGCTTGCTTCAAAAAGTTTTATGAC
>WREZ01000100.1 GCA_009779045.1 Candidatus Bathycorpusculum sp.
ATTGTTGCCATAAAAAGTAAAGAAATAAAAAATAAAGCTTTTTTATTAAATAGACCGTTCAAATTAAACTTGGATTTAAAATTACTTTTCCCACTCATACAAATACACTCCACGTCATTTTATACACTCTATTGTTGTTCATTTTTTCATTACTACTATCTTTTGTTTAACTCGGTATTTTTAGATTACTGTTTTGAGCGATAAATAAAAAAAGAGGTTACGCGGCGAATATGTCGCCGTGTTTTGTCAAGAATAGATAACACTACAAAGACTCCTCACTATTACCAGATACGGTAAAGGGTATTATTTTTTTCTCTTTTCATAAAACTATTTTTGGTTTCGGCTCAGCCGAGTTGGGGCTTACAAAAAACTTTTGGTATGTTTCTTACGGTAACTTTTAATTTCATTTGAGTAAATATACTGTAGTGATGATGATGAAAAATAAATGTGGCATGTTTTTGTTATGCCTTATGGTTGGTGTATTGCTTTTTGAGGTTGTTACAAATTTTGACATGGTGTATGCTGAATCCTCTGTAGCTAAACTTCCTGCTCCCGAATTAGTTTCTGTCACTTACGAGGATCATTCCTACACTGTACCTGCCAGTACATCCATAGATCCGTTTACAGGGAAAACAGTAGAAAATCCTGTTTACCGTGTAGACGATAGAAAACTAACAATCGTGATTAACAAAAAAAATGTTGATACTACTGATAGTCGTGTTTATTATAAACTTCGAATGAAGGGGTCTTTCTCAAACGAATGGAGTGTTATTGTGGGTCAAGTTGCTCCTTCTTCTGACTCTCCGCTAACTACTTTAGTATTCACTTCATTTCCTCAACATTATGAAGGAACTGAAGGAAAACTGACCTATACCGAGGGTTCTGGCACTTTCTATCTTCCTTTTGAAGGTAAAGCGGATTTTCAGGTATCTGTAGAAAAGTGGGGCATAAAAATAATTCCAGGTAGTCTGATACCCGGTACAAGTAGTTATACAAACGTTTTAGTGGCGGAGAGTGATTGGAGCAACATAAAAACAATTAACATGGGCAATTCAAATGGTGAGACACCAAATCAATCATCGTCTGGTCAAAAGCCTTCATCTTCAAGTCAGTCAGGTGAGCAATCTGAGGGGGTTATTGCAGGGTTTAGTTTAGTTGAGTGTGGTTTGTTAGTTACAGTAGTGTTAGTGGTAATATTGTTGATTGTTGTTACACTTTTTTATAGACGCAAGATGTCTTTAAATTTATCAGGCGGATAACTTTGACGATATGCTAATTCTTTTTTGGTTTTTTGCGTAGCAGTTTGTAGTAGTCGTAGTGTTTAAAAAGTAAAGAGAGTTTTTTTCTTATTTTTGTTTGTTTTTGATGGCTGCTAGTTTGCCGCCTGCTTTTATTTGTTCTTTTTCTTGTTTGCTTAGGTTTAAGTTGACTTTTATTTCTGTGTTTTTGGTTTTATTTTTTAGTGTTAGGTTTTCTGCTAATTGGTTTGTTTCTATTTCTAGTAGGTCGTTTTGGTCTATGTTGTTGTAGTCTTGTTTGTTTGTGAAGGTTAAGGGTAATATTCCAAAGTTGATTAGGTTGGCCATGTGGATGCGTGCGAATGTTTTTGCGATGACTGCTTTTATTCCAATGTATTTTGGTGCTAGTGCTGCGTGTTCGCGTGATGAGCCTTGTCCATAGTTTTCTGCGCCTATGATAAAGCCTCCTTGTTTTTGGTTTGCTCGTTGGTAAAAGTTTGGGTCTATGCGGCAGAATGTGTATTTGCTGATTTCGGGTATGTTGCTACGAAGTGACATGATGTCTGTTCCGCCTGGAAGAATGTCATCTGTTGTGATGTTGTCGCCGACTTTAAGTAGGACTTCACCGATGAGTTGTGGTGGGGTGGGTTGGAATTGTGGTAGGGGTGTAATGTTAGGTCCCATGATTACTTTGGCGTTTGGGTTTATGGTGGCGGGGATGAACATGGCATCACTTAGGATGAATTTTTCTGGCATAGTTATTTCTGGGAATGTTTCTAGTTTGCGTGGGTCTGTGATTTTGCCTGTTATTGCTGCTGCTACGGCTGTTTCTGGGCTGACTAGGTAGACTTTTGCGTCTTGTGTTCCGCTTCTTCCTTTAAAGTTGCGGTTAAATGTGCGTAGGGATACTGCGCCTGTAGTGGGGGCTTGGCCTATGCCTATGCATGGGCCGCAAGAGTTTTCTAGGATTCTTGCTCCTGACTGTATTAATGGTTCAAGTTCGCCTGTGACTGCCAAGTTTTCCATTACTTGGCGTGAGCCTGCTGAGACTGTTAAGCTTAGATTTTCGTGAACTTTTTTGCCTTTTAGTAGGGCTGATACTATTTTTAGGTCTCTAAGTGATGAGTTAGTGCAGCTGCCTATGCAGACTTGGTCAACAGGGGTTCCTTCTAGTTCGCTAACAGGTTTTACGTTATCGGGACTGTGTGGCATAGCTAAAAGCGGCTCAACTTTAGCTAAGTCTATATCTAAAATTTCACTATATTTTGCTTCCTCATCAGCTTTAAGTTCCAACCATTGGCTTTCTCGTCCCTGACTGGCTAAAAACTGTTTTGTAACACCATCTGAGGGGAAAATAGATGTAGTGGCACCTGTCTCTGTTCCCATATTAGTTATTGTACCGCGCTCTGGCACACTTAACGTGTTAACACCGGGGCCAAAGTATTCTAGTATTTTGTTTACACCGCCTTTAACGGTTAATTTTCTTAAAACCTCTAAAATAACATCTTTTGCTGAAACAAAAGAAGATAACTTTCCTGTCAAGTTGATGCCATACACATTGGGCATTTCAAGATAAAAGGGTTCACCTGCCATCGCTGCAGCAACATCTAACCCGCCTGCGCCAATAGCTATCATTCCCATGCCGCCTGCTGTTGGAGTGTGGCTATCACTGCCAAGCAACGTTACGCCTGGTTGAGCAAAACGTTCAAGATACAACTGATGACAAATACCATTTCCCGGTCTACTAAAAACTATACCATATTTAGCTGCAACACTCTGCAAATAACGATGGTCATCAGCGTTACGAAAATCATTTTGCAACATATTATGATCTACAAAACTTATGCTACATTGTGTTTTGACCTGTGGAATACCTATAGCCTCAAACTCCAGATAAGCCATTGTACCTGTTGAATCTTGAGTTAAGGTGTGATCAATTTTTAAACTGATTTCTTCACCTGTATTCATTTTGCCATCGGCTAAGTGTTTTTCAAATATTTTTTCCGTTACGCTTTTGCCCATAATAGTCCCTTCTAACTGATCTGAATTGTTATTTGTCAATGTAGAGTGCTTCAGAAATTTAAGCCTCACGTAAAATAAAATAAAAAGTGTTTAATGGATGAAAGTAGATAAGACTATCAGGGTTACACCTTTGCAGTTTAAATCCAAAATTCAAGACATCGCTAAAGCTAAAAACTCGCGAATAGTTTTAGCTTTAGACTTTCCTTTCCAAAACCCAAACAATAGTCAAGAGTTAATATCTAAAGCAGATGCTATAATAGAACAGGTTTATCCATACATTTGTGCGGTTAAATTCAACAATCATCTAGTTTTACCTCTTGGCCTGTTTAATAGCGTGAAGACTCTTGTGGATAATATTCACGATAAAGGGCTTTTAACAATAATGGATGCAAAAGTTAACGATATCGGTAACACTAACCAAATTATAGCTGACTATTATTACGCTGCAGGTTTTGATGCAATAATAGCTAATCCTTTCATTGGCTGGGAAGATGGATTAAAACCTCTCTTTGAAACTTCTCGCAAACAAGGCAAAGGTGTAATTCTACTCACCTACATGAGTCATAAAGGCGCCATTGAAGGATATGGACAAACAATAACAGACCCTACTACAGGTGAATCTATGCCCCAGTACCTAATGTTTGCACGAAAAGCTGCTGCCTATGAAGCAGATGGCGCTGTAGTTGGCGCTACAGTTCCTGAAAAAATAAACGAAATACACCAAATACTAAATGAAAAGGTACCTATTTACTCCCCTGGTATTGGCACACAAGGAGGAAGCGCAGAAGCAGCAATCAAAGCCGGCACAAATTACTTAATCGTTGGACGCGAAATCATATCAGCTCAAAACCCAGCAGAAGCCACACGAAAACTTGTAAATTCAACTAAACTTATCTAAGACGTTCAGAACCCTGCATGCCTGCTTTTCCCTGACTTTTACTTACCCATAATTCCTGTTTTAACATATCCCGCACAGCATTACGTATAGCACAACTCCTGTTTGGATACATGTTTGCCCTAACCAAATCATCTAAACCTTCTAAATAGGCCTCTGGAAGCAGAGCCGTTACAAGTTTCATATTCTGATTCTGCTTTTTACTCTTCACTTTAAACAATTCCCCTTAAACTATATTATGCTTATAACATGCGACAAATATAAAATTTAGCACCACTATACAACAAACCCACAAGTCAACTTAAACACAACCTCAAGATCCATGAAACTTAATAAATATCTGCTAACTTTTAATGCGCTAAAAAGACAGTTTTTTACAAATACCTAACTATGTAGTTGTCAAAAATATTTTGTGTTGTTTTGTATTTGCGTAACCTTTTTAATCTATCGTCGGTAGAGGGTTTGTATGCATAAACATGTTGCTTTACTATTGATTACCTGTTTAGTGGCATCAAATCTTATACTTGTGTTCACCGTTACACCTACAGTTGTGCAGGCTCAATCTAAACCAGCGGTACCAGAATTTACAGTAAAAATGATAGATAACTCATACAACGTACCACCCACCCAAACCACAGACCCCTACACAGGAAAAACAACAACAACAGAAGGATACCGCATAGAAAAAATAGACATAGAAATAAAAATAAAAAACCAAAAAGACTCTATGATAGAGTATCAAGTCCGCACCAAAGGGCACTACGAACAAGAATGGCACGTCTGTGTTCCTATCAACATCGTCCCCCAAATTCAGGTCAAACAGTTATAGGACAATCAAAGGGTCAATATACCGTAATAATGCTTAGCACCGAGTATTTGCCTGATGGCGCAGAAATTGATATCCAAGTAGAAGCAAGAAGCGGCACATATCACGAGGAAACAAGTCTTGCAGGTGCGGCAACGGCCAGTGGCACTACGATACGGGTTTTTGATGGGGAAAAAAGTGGCTGGAGCAAAACACAAACCATAACTATCAACAAGAATGGCAACAAAATAACAACTGAGCAACCGGATAACCCTGGCACACCTTTGGATCCAGACCAGCAAGCAGGTTTTAACTTGGTAGAACTTATCGTAATCACCACAATAGCCGTCATAATAGCCGTTGC
>WREZ01000101.1 GCA_009779045.1 Candidatus Bathycorpusculum sp.
AAAAATCGTAGTTAAAAAACATCTTTTTTATATGTGGTATAGTTGTTATGTGTGGTTGTTTAGCGTGACTGAAGCGGTTTTTACAACAAAAGATAAAGCAACTCTTGAAGCGTTAGCTGAAGAATTGCCAAAACTTAAAGAAAAAATGTCTAAATTAGTAGAATATATTGAGAGTTTAGAGGAGACTTTGGAGATTTTAAGCGACAAAGAGACAATGCAGGATCTAAAAGAGTCTGAAGAGGACATCAAAGAAGGGCGTGTATACACTTGGGAAGAAGCATTAAAAGAATTAAAAATTGATGAGAAAGACCTTGCTAAAACTGATTTTAACAAAAAGAGCACTTAGAGACCTAAATAAACTTAGATAATTAGTAAAACTTAGAATTACACAAGAAACTCAATTTTTTACAAATCTATACTATTTCGAGTAAGCCTTTAAATGATAATCTAAACGGTTTGTGGTCTTTGTGTGTTGGTAACTATCGAGTTATTTATCAATCATGCAAGACGACGAGAACGTTATAATTCGTATGATTGAATTACGTAAAAAAGTTTATAACAAAATGAGCAGAGGCTAAGGTTTACCTTTTCTTTTTATTTGGTTTATGTTATTGTTTTATTGTTTGCAGTTTTTGTTTTGTTTGTGACGTGTTTGTTTTTGCTAATCTTTAAATGTGTTTGTTTATTATTTGTTAGTTACTTAAATTGCGGTGCTGTCTATGTCGTTAGTGGAGTTGTCAAGTCCTTATTTGACGTCCTTTGTTACAGGTTTACTCTACGGTTTAGTAGCTTGCACCGCGACATGTTTACCTTACCTTGCAAGCTACATAGCAGGCACCGGCGCAGGCTTTCGCAAAAGCCTAATAATCACCCTAACCTTCAACTCTGGACGCATAATCGCCTACACCCTAATCGGCGCATCCATCAGCCTCTTTAGCGGTCTACTACACATCTTAGCTGACGACTCAGCCTTCCTAACATTTCAAGCATACTCCACAATAGCTTTTAGCATAGTAACCATACTAATAGGCACAATCCTACTATACAAAAACAAAAAACCCACATGCAACTGCCCACACCCACCCACCATCACAACAACAACAATTGTTAACTCTCAACAACCCTCCACAAATAAAAAAACAAGCTTCATACGTAAATTTGACGTAGGCGCTTTCACCTTAGGACTAAGCCGCGGCCTAATTCTCTGCCCACCCCTAATATTCTTCCTACTCTACTCCATACCATTTGCAAAACCCATAGACAGCACAATATACGCCGCCCTATTTGGCATCGGAACAGCCATATCACCCATGATACTAATAGGCGGCGTCACCGGCTGGCTCCTAACAAAAGCTGATTTACTCCGCAGATACATAACACTTGCAGGAGCCATCATAATCATAGTGCTAGGCATTAGCACCCTAATATCTTCCATAATAAGTCTCATCACCTAACAAAAGAGGAAAAAACAAAATGAAAAACAATGAAATAGAACCTAAAAAAATCATGCCTGAAACAACACAAAAAGAAATAAACGACCTAAAACCCACCCTACAAGCTGCATCGGAGCAAATTATTGCTCAAACTATTGCACGATTAAAGAAAGCCACACCTAACCGACCTAAAGAGTTGGAGTATTTTGATGATATGGCTAACTTGTTTGGCACACGCATTAAAGAACTTGAACAAGCTAAAGCGGAAGGCAAAAAAATTGTTGGGTATAATTGTATTTTTGCACCTTTAGAGTTAATTTTGGCTTCGGGGGCTATTCCTGTTAGAATAAACTCGGGTTGGTATGACACTGCCAAGTTGGGTGATAGGGTGGTGCCTGTTGAGGTTTGCTCTATTATACGCTCAACTATTGGCGCTAAAATGATTGAACTTTCTTCTTTTCTTGAGTTAAGTGATGTTTTAATTACTGTGTTAACTTGCGATGGCATGACTAAGCTTAGTGAGGTTTTAGGTGGGTATAAAGAGGTGTGGAGACTATCTAATCCTCGTGTTAAGGATTCTGGGCAGGCTTTAAAGTTTTGGAATGATGAGATAAAACAAATTAAAATTAATCTTGAAAAGTTGACTGGGAATAAGATTACTGTAAAGAATCTTAAGCCTGCTATTCTTAAAACGCAGAGGGCTACTAAGGCGTTTAGGCGTTTGCAGGATTTACGTAAGGATGGTGTTGTGATTTCTGGGCAGGATGCTATGCTTGTTACTCAGACTTTTATGTGGGATGATATTGATAGGTGGACTGAAAAAACTAACATTTTGTGTGATGAGTTGGAGCGTCGTGTGCAAGAAAAAGAGTGGATTTGTCCTGCTGATACTCCACGTGTTATGGTTACGGGTACTCCTATGTTTTGGCCTGACAACTGGAAACTTCCAAGCCTTGTAGAAGAAGGCAACCCAAGAGGCATTTTGGTGGCTGATGAGCTCTGCTCAAGTGAGCGTATTATATATGATCCTGTGGGTGTTGATGAATGGACTATGAATGATATGCTAACAGCCATATCTGAGCGTTATCTTATGGCTTGTACTTGTCCATGTTTTACTAGCCAAGATGGGAATGAGGATCGTATAAACTGGTTGTTGACAAAGATTAAGGATCATAAGGTTCAGGGTGTTATTTATTATGTAACCCGAGGCTGCATGTTATATGCTATGGAGTACACCACAGTCAAACGCGCATTAGATAAGATAAATATCCCCGTCTACTACCTTGACACTGATTATACGAGGGAAGATGCTGGTCAACTAAAAACTCGTGTAGAAGCCTTCTTAGAAATGCTAACTGCCCAAATAGACATCTAAAGTGGATATATACATGACAGAAACCATAAATGTAGTAGGATTTGACATAGGCACACAATCTACAAAAGTTATCATACTAAACGGTAACGGTGACGTATTAGCACGCGCTCAGGTTTTCTCTGGATTTGACCCTGCACAAGCTCTAAAAGACGCAGTCCAACAAGCCCTAAAAACCGCTAATCTCCCTCAAACAAGCATTACTAGCTTTACTGCCACAGGATCCACTCTTGAGGAATCTCCTTATGCTGCTACTAATGTAAGTATGATGAGTGCCTTAACAAAGGCTGGAACACACTTTTTCTCTAATGCTAAAACAATTATTGAGGTAGGTGCTGAGGAGGCAAGGGCTGTGAAATGTGATGATCGTGGGGTTATGGTGGATTTTGTTGTAAATGAGCGGTGTGCTGCAGGTGCGGGGGCTTTTATTGAGGCTATGGCACGTGCTTTAGAGGTAAAAATGGAGGATATGGGTTCTTTATCTCTTACAGCGGAGCGGGCTAGTTCTATTAATGCTACTTGTGTTATTTTTGGTGAGTCTGATGTGGTCTCATTAATTCATAAGCAAGAGCCTAAGTCTGAGATTGCCCGGGCTGTTTATGATGCAATGGCTGATCGTGTATCTGCTATGGTTCACCGTATAGGGGTAAATCCTGAGGTGGTGTTAGTTGGTGGTGTAGCTAAAGATATTGGGTTTATAACTTCTTTAAAACGCAAGTTAGGTGTTAATGTGGTAATTCCTGAATTTTCTGAGTATGCTGGAGCTTTAGGTGCTGCATTAATTGGTTTAACAAAAAACAATAAGGCGGTAAACAAAAATTGACTCAACAACAACAGCAACAAGAGGGTAATGCGTTTTGGCGTTGGCAAGAATATAGCAGAGTTCTACCTGGCAAGTCTTGGGTAAGTGGTGATGTGATTACTGCGGGTGTAGATGTGGGTTCTGTGGGTTCTAAGGCAGCTGTTCTTGTTAATGGAGAAATTTATTCTTGGGGTATAACGCGTACGGGTTCTAATAGTCCTGATAGTGCTGTTAAAGCTCTTAACTGTGCTCTTAAAGATACAGGTCTTAAGCAGTCTGATCTTAAGTATATTGTTGGTACGGGGTATGGTCGTGTAAATATTTCTTTTGCACATAAGGCTCTTACAGAGATTGCCTGTCATGCTAAGGGTGCTAACTATATCTGGGGCCCACAGGTGCGCACAGTGCTTGATGTTGGCGGTCAGGATATTAAGGCTATTAAGTGTGATGATACTGGACGTGTTGTTTCATTTTTAATGAATGATAAATGCGCTGCAGGCACTGGGAGAGGTATGGAGGTTTTTGCTGATTTGCTAAAGGTTCCTATTGAGGAAACTGGCGAGATGAGCTTAAGGGTAACTGAAGAACCCCCCTCTGTTAGTTGCACTTGTGTAGCTTTTGCAAAAACAGAAGCCGTTGGACTACTGCGAAGAGGCTGGTCTAAAGAAAAAGTACTTGCAGCGTACACTAAGGCTATGGCTGTACGTATGGGTAACCTAATTAAACGGGTTGGTTTAGAACCTGAGCTTGTAATTACCGGGGGGCAATCAAAAAACATAGGCGTTGTTAGCCGAGTTGAGGCTGCTTTAGGCGTTAAATGTTTACCTATGCCTAACTGGCGAGAAGGCGGATTAGATCCTATGATCGCAGGCGCTTTAGGCGCAGCAATATTTGCTAAAGCACTCTATGACAAAAACCAAAACACACAACAACAATAAGGAGTTAGCGGTGTGATTAGTTACCATGGCTACTCTGATGGGTCAGGCGAATACTTTCTTAGCGTAGACTCTGACAAATGCAACGGATGCCAAAAATGCATTAACAAATGCCCCCAAAACATACTACACATAGAGTTAATGTTTATTGACTTAGAAGACAAACCTATAGCCGCCGTCAAAAAAGAACAATGCAACAAAATCAGATACACCTGCACACAACAATGCAACCCCGAAAAAAACCAAACCCCATGCATTCTCTGCTGCCCCACAAACGCAATAACCTGCCACTTTACCCCTACAACAAAATAACCCACACAAAAAACGTTTTTAAACAAACAACCCTCTCATGTTCCTTGTTCACTTGTCATCTTCTTCTTCTTATTGTTATTTTTAGCTGTTTTTTATAAAGTTGTTGTGGTTGTTGTGGTTGGTGGTTAGTATTTGTGTGTTTTGTTGTGGTGGTTTAGGGGGTTTTGGAGGTTTTTTGGTATGGTTATGGTTTTGTGGTGTGTTTTTGGAAAGTTGTGGTGGTAACACATTTAACTCTATATTATTAACTCTTATCACTCAATAAACCTTATAAGTAGGAACAGTATATAATAACAATGTCGGAGGAAACAAGTTACCCTTGCTCTAATAGCAACAACTTCTTTCCGCTATCGAGCCTTCTCCTTTCTTATCGACAACGGATACGTTGCTACCCCAGCAAAACAACTTGCCCTCCACACAACAC
>WREZ01000102.1 GCA_009779045.1 Candidatus Bathycorpusculum sp.
CACCAAACACAGGCTCTAAACCCCACTGAGCAACCAACACCACATCAACACCCGGCATCACAAAAGAATCCCCACCAAAATAAATAACCCCATCATACAACCAACCCTCAAAAACATGACCAAAACGCCAAGGTAGAAACTTAGATACCTTTACCGCTACCGTAGCACCTGCACGATACAGGTTATCATCAGTTGGAGCACTATAACCACCATTTGCATCATAAAATACAGCAAAAACTGGCATCGCATAAAGAACTTCATAACTAAGAATAGCACCACACTCTGAACAATATACTTTAACATAACCATCTTCAGTAGAAGTAGCATATACTGTTTCAGTAACCTCAATATGACCAAGTAATGTATCTTTAATCTCGTCTACATAACTAAAACCACAGTCAACACAAGTATAAGTCCAATACCCATTCTCACAGGTCGTTGGATCCGTGTACACACCGTTATCCCAATTATGATAAAGAGATACTTCACCCGTACAAGGAATACGCAGGATCATTCCACGTGGAACATCTGTATCATCTTTAATTCCATTTATAGTCATTATGTCAGTCAACATTTTAAGTCTATCAGCACTATTCTGCGTTTTAGCATACTTCAATGCAACAGCCCATAAACTTTCACCCGGAAGCACAGTATGAGTGACCCCCTTCCAATCACCTACAGAGTTACAATATATTTTTCCTGCTTCTGTCTCGCCCAAAAGCTCTGAAACAGTCACTAAAGTATATCCATTCAAAATTAAATCACATACAACTCGTTCCATAGCAACAACTGTCGTCTCATATACATCATGACAAAGAACAATATCACCATCCCAGACGTTGCTCATAATTTTATCATATATCATATCAGCTACAATTTCAGTATCCCAAGTAGGATTAGAGGCCCAATCTTCATTAAATCGCCAATCATCAGAATCAATGGTATTAATTATAAGTGCAAGGCCCACATTTTCTGCAGCATTTATAACATTATCATCATATGCAAAATATGTAGGACGAAACATATCAGGACGAACGCCTATTGCATTAAAAATGGCATCATTTGTACGTTGTAGATCTTGTCTAATTGCAACAGGAGCAAGAGTTGTAAGATCGTCATGCTGCCATGAATGTCCAAGAATTTCACATCCTTGTGAATGTGCCTTATTTATTACATCCAGATTTGTATCAATTTTTTCACCAACAACAAAAAAAGATGCTTTAGCACCGTAGGCACTCAATATATCCAATAACTGATCGGTATATTCACTAGGGCCATCATCAAACGTTAGAGCAATCATCTTGTTATTGGAAACGTCAGATGCAACTGTTGCAACAGGAATAGCACTCCAAATAAGTGTTAGCCCCAACAGCATACAAATAAATACACTCAAAATACGTCTTTTAACTATCATATCCATCATAGTTACTACATCCTGGCGCATTGACGATAACATGCTGTACTTAGTTCGTTGTAGTTTTTGCCAAATTGGTGGTACGCTAAACAATGGGGAATGGTTTTGTGTTCTGTAGTGGTGTTGTTGTTGTGGTTTGTTACATAGAAGAAGAGTATCCTGTTGGCGACGTGTTGACGTTGTAGGACACATGAAAGCATATAGCTTAGAAACCTATTGGAAACAAATTTTTCAGATAAATTCATGTATTTGAAGTGTAACCAAAAATTATTCATATTTCATCATCACGGCGCTAATAATTGTAAAGTTTATTTCCAAATGGCTTTAGGGATAAAGAGCTGTCTCCATGGGAGGCAACATTATAGACTGCAAAATCGTGTTGAAAGAGTTCTGAAAACCGAGTTTTTATGGGAAATAACGACTCAGTATCTTTTGTTAGAGTGAGAAAAATGTTTACACCTGAAATTATATGCATTTAAATTATTCCCCAGTTTACTCCATATACCAGACTACTGGGCACATTCTCGAAAAATGAGCAATATTAATTTTATGCTCATCGCAAATAAAAAAACATGTAAAAATTGTTTAAAGTAAACAATTTTGCCATAAAATAGCAAAACAAAGCGCTTCGCGCAAACTAATTAGACACTACCAACAATCATCATCACCACCACCATCACCCCAAGCACTATAAACCAAACCACCAACACCATCAAACCTAGACACACCCACAAGAACCATGGATTTACCACAATTTGGACAACAAACCACCACCCGTTTAAACGCAGCAGGTACTTTTTCACGACTAAGAACCTGTATTCAACAAGTTTTTAACTAGTGGTGTGTAAAGTTTATTGTGGTTAACTGTTTGACATATGATAGAGGTTTAACTGATAAATAATGGGAGATAGTTAAGGGAACCTCCGAAAACCTGTTTAGCTGATTTGCTTGTGTCTCTATCAGGTTTATTTCACAGTTTTTATGCCGATACGTGTTAGACAGGACTGATTTATCTGATTTTTCACAGGGGACAACCTCTTTTTTGCTTAAATGACTGGAATGAGCCTAGCTCCCGCTAGATACGCATAACGCTTGAAATTATACGCCAAATTACGCCTAGCAATCTGCGCCCCCACACGCACCAACCCCACACAACAAATAACCATCCCACCCATAGACACACTCATAAACCCAAACACATACTCCACCCTAACCCTCACACTCGATATCAAACGATTAGCTGCCCTCTGCGCATCCGTTAAAGGCTTATTACGAAAAGCCTTAGCACAACACAACAACAACACCAACTCCGGATACAACAAAGCAACCTGCGCATGCAACTCCTCACCTACATAAGCCGAATCAACATAACCCTTTTTATCCTTAACAGAGAGCACATCAACAAGTTTTTGACTATCATGCACAGACGCAGACGTTACGGCAAATTTGGTAATCAACTTGGTTTTTTCATCAACATTTATGTGATCTTTGTAGCCATAGTGAGTTTCATTATTTTTCTTGGTCCAGCGTACATCAGTGTCTTTTTGGGCGAGTTTATGAGGTTTATTTTTCCACTCTTGTGGGATTTGACCGTTTTTTATCTGTTGGTTTTCTTCTCTTGTGTTGCGTTGGCGTGGTGCGTCTACAAAGCTGGCATCGACTATGGAGCCTTCATGTTTGATTATGCCTCTGTTTTCTAGTTGTTGGGTGAATTGTTCGAAGAGTTGTTTGTCGGTGTCGTTTTTGGCTAGGGCTTCTTTGAAGTCCCAGATTGTGTTTTCGTCTGGGACTTTGTCGTTTGTTTGTAGGTTTAGGAATCGTTGGAAGGAGTGGCGGTCGTTTATTTGGTATTGGATTGTGTGGTCTGAGATGTTGTACCAGTCTTGGAGTAGGAGGATTTTGAACATTAGGATGGGGTCGTATCTTGGTCGGCCGCCTTTTTTGGGGTTGTGGTTTTGGGGGATTATGGTTTTTTCGAGGGTGGGTCGAAAAATCTCAAAGTTTATGTGTTTGGTTACTTTTTCAAGTGGGTCACCCATTTCGGAGAATCGTTTCAATATTTGGTTTTTTGTTAGATAATTATGTTTGTACATTGTAAACGCCAGTTATATAATGTATCATATGACAACTAAAAGGTTTCCAGGGGTTCCCTTAAGTCTTTGTCCTTGAAACTGATAAGTGCATCTAAGAACAATGATCTTTGTATCATGTCTCTCACGTCACATCAATTGTAAATATACTACAAGGATAAATAAAAATTAACAGGTTTTTGCACTACACTTCTAAAACTTTTAATTTTTCCAAGTTTTAGAACTAGAT
This sequence comes from Candidatus Bathycorpusculum sp., assembly GCA_009779045.1. Taxonomy (GTDB): domain Archaea; phylum Thermoproteota; class Bathyarchaeia; order Bathyarchaeales; family Bathycorpusculaceae; genus Bathycorpusculum; species Bathycorpusculum terrae. The sequence continues at coordinate 3,734 of WREZ01000102.1, forward strand.
TTCCCAACAATCAGGCTTGCCTTCAAGAAGCTCACCAAAATAATCCCTGCCAAACAACGCACCGTCTTTAAGCCATCAACATTATCACTACAACGAACATGCTGTAAGTAGCTTCCTTTTGCGATGTGACTGATAGGCAGCAGCGTTGTGACAAAGTCTGTAGTGGATAACCATTATTCAAATAGACCAGTGAAATGATATACACAAAAGTGAAGCAATAAGGTACTGAACCATAGGCAACGTCAAATAGACGCCGTTTTTTTTAAATCATGACGCAGAACCATGATAAACAGATGCGCAACCATAACCAACAACATATGCCAATACCACCCCTGATAAGACCAAGTCTCATAATGACCCATACCCAAAAAACACATACATTCCAAAAAACACTGCTCAATCGACCAACGCAACGTAGCCAACCGATCAAGCACTACTTGCGCAGTACCTGCAGGAGCATTACTTATGAAATATTTTATAGCCCCATCTTCATAACGACGAATATAGACCCATACAGGTGCAGCAGACATAAACCGTCCATTAACTTTTCGACAACTATAAGCACGAACACACTTAATGTCAGCCAAGGTTGAACCTTTGGTTCCCTGTGCAATAGCACGCCGCCCCCAAACAATAGACTCCTCACCCACAAGAGAATCAATACGCACAGGCTCCTCAAGTGCTCTGGAATGTTTAGGCGGTCTTCCACGACCAGAAAGTTTAGGTATTTCTACAGGTGGAACTGAGAGGTAGAGGTATTGGTTTTCTTTAACCGATGCAAAGTAGTACACACCTAAAGGTAGACCGTCTAAAAAGCCTTGGTCGCTTCCAAAGGCTGCATCGCAACCCACCCATTTGATGGGAAACGTGTTGTGGCTGAGAAGGCTGTTTAACATCTGGGTTGCTATGTCGTTTTTGGTTTGGAATTTGAGGTCTTTTGGGATTTCACAGCGAGTTTGTTTGTCTGCAGCAGAGGTTTCGAACCATTGTTTGGGTAGATATAGTTTGGTGTCTACTAGTCCGTATCCTTTTGTGGATGCGTAGCTGATAAATACGCCTGATTGGCAGTTTTCTTGTTTGCCTAATCGGCCGCAGTATTGGTGTGCGACGCCTGCGGATTCTGTGCCTTTTTTTACAAAGCAACTGTCATCGACAGATGCAAATCCGTCTGGGTCGGCTATTTGTTTGGCGAGTTGGGTTTGGTATTGTTGGGTGAGGTTTGTTTCCCAGTTTTTTGAGCGTTTGAAGAATTGTTGCATGCCTCGTACTTGTTTTTTGCCTAGGAAGTGTAGTGCGATGGGTTCGATGGATTTGCGGTCAAGGTTGCTTAGTATGCCTTGTTGATATGCTTCAAAATATTTTGTTTGTGAGGGTTCTGTAAAGCAATCTGTGTATTGTTCTATGTATTGTTTCAATGCTTTATTGATGTCTTGTTCGCTTAATTTTTCAAGGGATAACTCGTTTAACATTTGGATGTCATATGCGTTTATATCGGTCAACATTTGAAGCGCACCATAAACTTTCTACAG